>JBIPMO010000368.1:0-2784 GCA_044369085.1 Phycisphaerales bacterium | reverse complement strand
GACTACTACCTTGAGTTCACCGACGCCCCGATCGACCCGCAGTCCACCGCCAACCCGCCCCGCCCCTACGACGACAACGGTCGCTTCGACCCCGAGAACACCGCCGGGTTGGGAGCGGGCAGGGTCCAGCGCAACCCCGAGGTCATCATGCGAGCGGCCGAGCAGATCGCGATCGTCGACATCTCGCGCCTGGCCGAAGGCTCGGGGGTCCAGCGGCCTTGGCTCGTGCGCACCACCACATCGCGGGCGCCGCAGCCCGCCTGGCTGACCCAGGGCGATTGGGTGAACAACGACCGCGCCCGCCGCGTCAGCCGGTGGATCGATAACAACGCCGAAATCATCACGTTCAACAGGTACACGGGGAACGCGATCCGGAGAAACGCGTCATGAGTGCCCCCAATCTTCCCAACATCCGCCCGTGCCCGGCGACGACCCGCCACGCCTTCACGCTCATCGAGGTGCTGATCGCGACGGTCATCATCGCGCTGGGCGCGCTGGGCCTGCTCGCCCTCTTCGCGGGCGCTGCGGCCCAGCAGCAGGCATCGAGCCGCACCACACTCTCCTCCTTCATCACCTCGGCCGCCGAGAGCGGGCTGGTCAATCGGTTCGCGGCCTTCGCCACCGACTCGAACAACGCCGCCAGTTCCAGCGCCCTCGCCGCCGTCAGCGACGGTGTGTGGCGCCCGCTCACCATGGATGCGGCTCGCCACACCCTGCTCACCCCGCCCGGCACCTTCAGCCTCGTGGACTTCCCCTCGGATTCCGAGACGCTCTACACCTTCCCCGGCCTCACCACACCGGACTCGCCGGGCCAGCCCGAGGAGCATCGGTTCCTCGGGGGCAACCCCAGCGGCATCTATGGCAACGGCAACCTCCGCAACTTCTCCATCGGAGATATCGAGCCCGATTCCCTCTCCATCGAGATCGAGTACAGCTCTCTCGTCGATGACGGCATGGGCGGCTATGCCCGCACCGCTCCTGTGCGCAACACCTATGCCCGCGTTCCCGGCGTCTCGTACGACAGCGACGAGCCCGATCGGGAGCTCTACATCTACACCCTCGACGGCTCGCGCACCAAGGACCCGCGCTACACCCCCAGGTTCCCGGGCGACCCGCTGCCTCCGGAAGATCCCGACATCGAGGCCGACTATGTGATCGTCGATGTCTCGCTCCGCCGCAACCAGTCCGATGCCATCCGCCCGGCGCGTATCTACGCGATGAGCATCGCGAGCCTGCTCTCCCCGGGCAACTCCGAGAGCCGGCGCATCGAGTCCATCAGGACCAACAAGTACAAGTGGCGCGACGAGCAGCTCGTGACCCTGCGCGACCGCATCGTGCTCCGCCCCGATGCCTCCTCCCTCACTGGGACACGCCCGGACCTCGCCTACAGCGTGCTCTACAAGCGCGATGCCTCTACTGGCTCGGCCTCCGCCGCCATCATCGTCTACCAGCTCACCGCCGCCTCCTCCCGCGCTGAGTACCTCCCCCGCGAGCAGGCCGGGGATGTCGATGCCAATCGCGCCCCCATCCGCAGAACCACCATCACCCTTGGCGAGAACGTGACCACCCGCCAGCAGTTCATCCGCACCCAGAACCCCCCCGATGCCTGGATCACCAGCGCCGGCCAGATCGTCGTCTTCGAGGGCGACCCCGCCACCAACGCCCCGGGGGCCGACGGTGTGTACCGCGTCATCCGCCAGGAAGTCCGCGACGGCACCTACATCGGCTACCTCGACCGCGCCCCGCGCTTCCGCAACCGCGCGGTCGTCAGCACCGCCGCCGCGCAGTCGGGCCAGACCGTTCAGGCCCGCGTGTTCGGCATCGCCGAGAGCGTCACCAGCCGCTCGGACTCCTCGGTCTGGACCCTCCGCCCGGTTGAAGCACGCGTCTTCCAGGTCCCTATCAGCCAGTAACCATTTCGTCGCCCCGGTCCTCCAGCCCGCAGCACCACCATGAAGAGCCTCAGCCCGACAACCCTGACCCGATCCGCCGGGTCCGCCCGAGCCTTCACGCTCACCGAGATGATCGTCGCCGTCGGCGCCGTGGCCCTGCTGACCGTCGGCGTCGGCCAGCTCTTCTCCAGCGTTCAGCGCCTCGTGGGCGGCGGCGCCGCCGTCGCCGAGACCGATCAGCTCGCCCGCGCCATCGCCAACCGTCTGCAGCAGGACTTCGAGGCCCTGGGCTCGATGCAGGAGGACGAGACCTTCCTCGTCATCCGCAGCCGCCACATGGGAGATGTGAACCGCAACGGCCAGCGCGACAACAACGAGCGAGCCGTCTACCTCCGGCTCGAAGACCGCGAAGCCGACCAGCGCGCCGGCGTCGACCCCTACGCCCAGCGCAGCCGCGCCACCACCATCCGCCTCGACGAGATGACCTTCTTGGGTTTCTCGGGCGGCGACCGCGCATTCGAGTCCGCCCAACTCACCTCGCCAGGCGGCGGCTCGTCACCCACGTCGCAGGTCGCCCGCATCTACTGGGGCCACGGCCTCAAGCCCGCCGTCAACCAGTCCTTCGACCCCTTCGACCCCGGCTCTGGCCCCGGGCCCAACACCTCGCCGCGCACCTGGGTCGCCGATGGCGACTTCGGTCAGCCCCCGGGCGCGCCCAACCGCTTCGACCCGGCCAACACCGTCAACGGCGGGCTCGTCACGGGCCGCAACACCTTCGCGGGCGATTGGATCCTCCTCCGCCAGGCAACACTGCTCTACGGCGGGCTCGCCACCGGCTACCCGCCCCCCTCCAACGGCGCCCCCTTCTCCTCGCGCATCAACTACACCCCTT
>JBIPMO010000367.1:0-2787 GCA_044369085.1 Phycisphaerales bacterium | reverse complement strand
TCTCGCCGAAGGAGAAGGGTGTGACGCGGGTGCCATCGGGCGCGATGCGCCGCTGGTACATGTACGAGTCGTAGAACTTGTCCCAGAACCAGGGCTGGATGTGCTTGGCGGCGTCGAGTCGGAAGCCATCGACCTTGAACTCGTCGATCATCCACTGCGACCAGCGCATGAGGACGCCGGTGGCGTTCTCGGGGACGGGGTCGCCAGCCATGGGGTCGGCCGTGTTGAAGGGATAGATCGTGAAGCTCGCCGCGGTCGAATCGACATCGACGGATGAGAACCCGAACGCCGCCTCGTTGCGGTTCACACCGGGGTTGTTGACAACGAGCGGGGTGAGCGAGGTGTCGGGGTAGAAGCGGCGGTTCTTGGGGTCCGGGCGGTTGCGCACCGTGCCCGCGGGGAGGTTCTGCGGGTTGTTCGCGTCGATGGGGTGGCGGATGAACTGGTTGTTGGTGGAGTGGTTGATGTCGATGAGGCTGACGAGGTCGCCCTGCCACAGGTTGTAGTTGGGATCTGACGGGTTCTGCGACTGGAAGGCGCCGTTCCAGAAGTCACCCCAATCACCCGAGCCAGTGACGCGGCCGCCGGGCGCGGGGCCCATGTAGAACTGGGGATAGCCGCCCGCGGCGATGAAGCCCGCATCGCCGTTGCGCCCCGAGTTGTGGTTCATGACCGAGTCGACATAAACAAGGCCGTTGGCCCGGTGGAATGCATCGACGGTGGCGCGGAAGCCCTGCTCGGTGCCGTAGATCGTCTCGTTGGTGGTGCTGCCGCCCGAGTTGGGCGAGCCGAGATCGAATCGATCAAAGACATCGAACCCCGGCGAGGTGGGGTCGGATGCCTTGGAAATGGGTGCAACCCAGGTCGAGCCGTAGCCCGCGACAAAGAAGTCGGGCATGCGGCGTTCCATGCGGTTCCAGGAGAGCTCGAACCACTGGAGCATGACGGGGTTGGCCTGGACCTCGCTCTGGGCGCTAGCTTCGCGCGGGAGCGCGATCACCGATCCGGCGGTGAGTGCGAGGATGAAGGCTGCGAAACCCCGAACGCATTGACGCGTGTGCATCACGCTCTCCTCCGAGGCCCGGGAGCTGCCCCGGGGCCGATGAATGACAACCAGTACGCGGCGCGGATCCTGTTGGATCGGACAAGCGGGTCGCCGGGTACGGTGCATCGAATCATGGCACGGAAAGAGGCCGGAGTAAACCGGTTTACTTCACTTTCTTGACGTTGCGGAGTGCCACTTTCAGTGCGGGACTTGGTAAAGCGTTTTACTTGGGAATCGTTGGTGTTATCTGAGGCTGGGAACAACCCTCATTCGGCCACCGCACGGCCCGAAAACGAATGAACCCGCTCGACTTCGGCGAGCGGGTCAGTCTTGTGCATCAGTTGTCGCGAGCGGCGATTACTGCGCCGGCCTGATCTGCAAGCGCCAATCCTTGGCGTTCGTGTCCATCGCCTTGCCCTCCATGAACACCTGGCTTCGCGGGGGCAGCTTCACGAAGCGCCACGCCGGGTCGGTGTCGAGCGGGGTGTTCTTCTCATCGAAGAAGAAGTAGCGGTACTGGACGTTGAGCACCTCTTTGTCCCAGGTGCTGCGCACGGCGGAGATGACCGACATGGGCTTGGCATCGGTGCCCGGGGTGACGTTGGCGCCGCTGATGACGAGGTAGGGCGAGAGGCCGCCCGTGGCTTCGACCTTGGGGTACTGGTCGGGCGGGAGCTGGTCGACGCCCGCGGAACCGGGTGCCTTGACCGTGTCGGTCTTGCATCCGGCGGCGGCGAGGGTGATGGCGGCGAGGGAAGCGAGGGTGTACTTCGAGAAGGTGTTCATCGTGATGCTCCTGCAAAGGCGCGGGCGTCGGCTTGCTCGCCGAGCGGCGCGCGCGAATTTTGGTGGTCGGGTTGAGGCGATGAGCGGCTGCCCAACGCGGGCGGTCGCTGCTCGTCACGGATTCTGTCGGCGAGCTCCGCCACCCGCTGGGAGCGGGGGCGGTAGGGGGGGTGAGGCTGGCAGAAGAGGCGTGCGTAGCCGGCCGAACCCGGCTCGGGGGCGACCATGGAGAGCCCGCCCTCGAGGATGTGCATGGCATCGCGGCCCGTCACGCCCCGGTTGTCGAACAGGATTCCTTCATCGCGGTAGAGCGATTCGAGTTCGGCTAGGGAGTAATCGAGCAGATAGCCCGCGGCCTGGTAGTCGCGGAGCACCTCAAGCGTCGGGGTGCGTACGCAGCGACCGCCGAGGATGTAGGGCAGGGAGCCGCCCGGGATGCTGGCCGCGAGGGCATCGTTGGCGTACACGACATCACCGGGCCATTGCCACGGTCGATTGCCGCCCGCGTGCGGGATGCGGATGTAGTGCAGCGCGATGGTGCCCGTCGCGGGCGGGTCGATGGCGGGGAGGGTGAGCCCCATCACGCCCGCATCGTCGATGGAGAAGCGGAGCGCGGTGTCGAGCGAGTCGATCTGCACCGCGGCGATGTAGGTTCGCTGCGGCAGAGCCTCGCAGTGACGCGTGTCGGCTCCGGAAGTGGCCTTGAAGAGCAGGCCCAGCCCGGCGAGCGAAGCGCCGATGATCTGCGCGGTCTTGTTGTCCGAACCGATGGCGGTGATGCCGCCACCGAGGAGCAGAGCGGTGCCGATGGTGCTCTTGGCCGAGCGCACATCCTCGAAGTTGTTCCACATGTGGTCATCGGCCATGCGGTTGACATCTTCGGCGATGGGGAAGGCCCCGGCATCCTGGTTCCCCATGCGAAGGCGGAGCGGGCGATTGTCCGAGCGCGTCGAAGG
>JBIPMO010000101.1:0-9598 GCA_044369085.1 Phycisphaerales bacterium | reverse complement strand
CAGAAGGTCCAGCTCGTGGGCGATGACCTTTTCGTCACCAACAAGAAGTTCCTCCAGAAGGGGCTCGACCAGGGCTGCGCCAACGCCATCCTCGTCAAGGTCAACCAGATCGGCACCCTCAGCGAGACCTTCGAAGCCGTGAACCTCGCGATCCGGAGCGGCTACTCCGCCGTGCTCTCCCACCGCTCGGGCGAGACCGAAGACTCGACCATCGCCGATATCGCGGTGGCCACCAACTGCGGGCAGATCAAGACCGGCGCCCCCTGCCGATCCGACCGCAACGCCAAGTACAACCAGCTCATCCGCATCGCCGAGGACCTCGGCAATCAAGCTGTCTACGGCGGCGGCATGTGGCGCAAGGGGTAAGGGCAGACGACGGGCTCTGCAGCCTCGACGCCGATCGCAGCACCGGCTCTCCCAAGAGCACGCTGTCGTCACCCCACCGGCGATGACGACCCACGTGCACCGGAACCCCGTTCGCCGGACCAAGGCTCGACTCCCCAGACCCGTTCACGCTCGCCCGAATTCTGCCCGCATAACCCCCACAATCCGATCATTCATCCCCTTATTGAGGTATTTTTCGACCTTCCACTCAAGTCATCCTGCTTTTTTGCAGCCTTCCGGCTAAAACGCCGAATCCCTAAGACACGGGAAACGTACCGGTGTGCGAGTGGGATGAGTTGATCTCGGATGCTGGTGGAACGTCCTGAAACCCGGTGAGTCACCAACCGACCCAGATGTCGGCGAACGATCCGGCACGACGCCCCGCCACCACCAAGGTCAACCCATCCCCCTCCCACACCCGCACGCCGACCGAGCTGGAGGCGGCCGCGTCGGGCAATCCCGCCCCGTACCCCACGGGCGGGCTCGGATGGTCCGGCGCTCTCGGCGGGCAACGCCACGGCGCCGTTTGTTCACGAAGAGCAGCCCGCTCGTAGGAAGTTTGCGGAGGTTTGTGGGGTTGGTTCGCCTTTGTTGGTTCTGATCAGTTCGGGAATCGGATGGGCGGCGGACACTCTTCGCCGCTTCGCGGGCGTCAAGAGTCGGGAGATTGAACACGTGGACACGCAGTTCTGCCGTATCGGGAGCGAGCCCGTGACCACCCGCACATTGAGCGAAGCCATCTTCCGCCTCGGGCGAATCAGCACCTCCAAGTCGCTGACCAACACGTCCCTCCTGCGCACCCTCGCCGAACTCACCGCCGAGACGCTCGCGGCCGATGTCGTCGCGGTGGTCGTTTTCGACCGCGGCGTGGACAGCGACGCCTCTCACATCTGTGTCCGCGGGCCTTGGACCGAGTCCCAGCGCGACCGCTACCTCGAACAGGCCCAATGGACCTTCGATGAGCGGGCCATGGCCCAACGGCTCGCTGGCCTCCGCCGCGGACGCCTCTACCACCGCCCCGACCTGATCGGCGAGGGCGAGCCGCGCACCCGCGGCTTCGTCGAGGCCACCAGGCCGATGACCATCGGCGACCACGCCGCCGCCCTCTATCGCCGCAGCGACAGCGTCGAACTCCTGCTCTCGGTCCACAAGATCGCCGCCCAGAACGGAGCCTCCGGGCCCTTCACCCGCGCCCAGCTCGCGCGCGCAGGAGCCCTCTCACCCTTCGTCGCCCAGTGCTGGGCCGTCACCTGGAAGCAGGAGCCCGCCTGGATGGCCGGGCTCAAGCCCCAGACCAGATCGATCCTCGAGCACCTGCTCGATGGCTACGACGATGACCAGATCGCCGAACGCACCAGCCTCTCGTACCACAGCGTGCGAGCCCACCTCAAGCGACTGTTCCGTGAGGCGGGCGTCCGCAGCCGCCTCCACCTCATGCAGACCTGCAAGTCGCTCGTCGGCGGTCAGGAACTCACCGTCGAGATCCCCGCCGACGATCAGCTCAGCCAGGCGATCGGCTGAAGGGTCCGCCCCTGCCCTTCCTAGCGCTCGACTTTCTCCGGCTCTTGCGACGCCGGATCCGTTCGCGCCAGCGGAGGAGCGGGCACCAGGATCACACCCTCGATCGTGACGAGCTCGAGCGGGCGATCCACCGCCGAACGGGGATCATCCGGCCGTGAAGGGCCCACCGGCGCGGCCGCGATCGTCCGAACAACTTCCGCGCCGCCGATCACCCGGGCAAAGGCCGTGTAGCGCCCGTCCAGCGATGCGCACGCTTCTCGCGATAGACAGATGAAGAACTGCCCCGAGGCGGAGTTGGGGTCGGCCGGATGCCGTGCCATCGAGACCACACCAAAGTCATGCCCCAGCGTGCTGGCCTCGAAGGGGAAGCGCTCGCCCGACCCGCCGGCCCCGGTCGCGGTCGGATCGCCCGCCTGGATCAGGTACGGGCGGCCGCGCGAATCCTCCGCGATCACGCGGTGGAACGATGTGCCGTCGTAGTAGCCGTCGCGCACAAGCGAAAGAAATCGGTACGCGGTCGCTGGAGCGGCATCCGGCCGGAGCTCAAGCGTGATGTCCCCGGCGCTCGTCTTGAGCACCACGCGATGGTCCACGTACACCCGAGCCCCAGACCAGATGATCGCCGCCGCCGACCCCCGCGGCTCGGCGCTGGCCCGCAGATCAGCCCGGGCTCCCTCGCCCAGCGACATCAGCACCCGCAGCGCATCCTCATCGCGGCGCTCGAACGCTGCCAGAACCTGCGCCGACCAGCCGTCGACGTAGCCCGGGCGTGTCAGCAACGGCTCGATCACCAGCGGCGCGCCGATCGGGCGCGAGTTTGCCAGCGCCTGCGCGTAGCACAGCCCGGGGGACTCAGCTTCCCAGAAGCTCGGGAAGATCGACGCCAGATCCGCTTCGCCCGAAGGAAGCGGGGCTTTGAAGATCGTCGTTGCGCCGTCGGCGGAAAGCAGCGCAATCTCCAATCGCTGCCCGCGAGCGACGCTCGGGATGGTCACGTCGATCCTGACCGGCCCGTGGATCCGCGCGTACGCGCGAGGCGGCGTGATGACGACATCGCCCTGCGACCGGCGGGATGGAGATGGCGCCAACTGATCCTGACCCGGGCAGCGCGCTGCGCACACCAAAGTCATGAATGCAGCGACAACCACGAAGTGCTGGCGGACTGACATGGCCCAAGCCTAGCCCGGCGCACGGGAGACGGCACGCGGTGCCGGCGGGGCAAGGCATGCTCTCGCGTCACGCGAGCGCGACGGCTGGAGAAAGCTTCAGCGATCGACGATGTTGTCGAAAATGTCCCAGCCTCGTCCCGAGGCGCTGGGGTTCACCGGGCCCACATCGTCGGGAAGCGTGGCGAGAAGCTCGCCGTTCAGGTCGTGGTACCACAGCACCGCGAGGTCGGCACGCAGGAAGTTGTTGCCTTCGATGTGGTTGTAGTCCTGCTTGGTCTGCATGCCGTCGGCGAGGAAGGTCGTGCGGGCATCCATCGATGAGAGGAACCGCTGCTCGGTGGGAACGCGGTACTGATAGTTCGATGCGATCGTGCCCAGCTTGCTCAGCCAGGCACCGGCGTACGCGCTGTAGGTGTGGCGACCCGTGTGGCTGGGGCAGTAAAGAACGCCCGGCTCATCCAGGTAGCCGCGGGGGAACAGGTGGCCCAGACCATCCCAGACGCCCGGAGCATCCTGCCCGGCACCGGCGGCCCATCGGACATACATCGAATCGTTGCCCCACTGGTTCATCCCACCCGGGCGTGCCGCAAGCTGGGCCCGACCGCCGGAGTTGGCGCTGGCGATCTGGCCGGAGGCGTTCGCGGAGGTGGAAGTGAACAGCGGCGGGAGTTCATCCCGGTGCTCGTACGAGTAGGCCTGCAGGGCCAGGCCGATCTGACGGGTGTTGGACGAGCACGCCACGCGGCGAGCAGCTTCCTGGGCGTGCTGCATCGAAGGCAACAGGATCGCGATCAGCACGCTCATCACGGCGATCGAGACCATCATGTCCACCATCGAGAAGCCGGCGGTCCGGGAACCGAAGCCTGGAGTGGTCTTGAGGGAGTTCCCTTCGGAATCAGCCTGACGGCCATCCGCTGGAGCCTCCGCTCGACATGGAGCGGGCAACAGGATGAAATCGCGGCAATTCTTCATGGTTGGTCGGGCCGAGGCCCAATTTCCTCCCCGTGCAATATAGGGGCAGATTCCGACCTGTGCCAAGCGACATCTACCAGATTGTCTCTTCTTTGTGATTCGGCTATCGGGCCGGTTGGTGTCAGGGAATCTGCACGGTTCCGACAGATCAATCCGAACGAAATGCAAACGTGCTGCCCCATATTCGGGGTTTTGTGGGTACTTTGGGGATCCTCCCTATCGCAAAGGTCGTATCCCATCCTAAACTCCCCTGCATCGGACGGCGTGACTTGAAAGGGGTTTCCCCAGTGTCTCAGCCGGTGGATGAGGATCTTGATCTCATGCGGCGCGTGTCACTTGATGACGGCGACGCTATCGAAGCGCTCTACGATCGCTTCGGGTCGCTTGTGTATCGCATGGCATATCAGGCCATGCCGACCCGCTCGGATGCTGAGGATGTTGTTCAGGAGGTCTTTACCCGCCTCTGGCGGACGGCAGGACGGTACGACCCGAAGCGAGCAGCACTGGTGACCTGGGTCATGTTGATCGCCAGAAGGCACATGGTGGATCGTCTCCGGAGAACAAAGGCCCGCGTCAAGGCCGGGACGCTCGAAGAATCGTGGTCCACGCCGCTTGACGCGGTCAAGACCGGATCGCCGATGGAAGCGGATGAAAGATTCAGACTCGTGATGCAACGGATCGAGAAGTTGCCGGAACTACAGCAGACAGTCGTCAAGAGGGCGTACCTGAACGGGCAGACCCTCAAGCAGATCGGATCGGAACTTGGTGTGCCGCTCGGCACGATCAAAAGTGCGCTCAGCCGGGCGCTGGTGCGGCTCAGAGAAGGGACTTCCGGGGAGGAGTTTGCGATATGAACACACGCGACCTGTTTGAAATGGCCTCGCTCGACGTCATGGGCCTTCTGGATGAACAGGAGCGCTCCGCGTTCGAAGAGGCTTTCCGCGCGGCACCCCCGCATATCCAGGCCCAGATCCGCGCCGAGCAGACGCGAGCCACCGATCTGGCTGCCGTGCTCCCGGATGTCGAGGCACCGGTCGGACTTCGCTCCAAGGTCCTGTCCGGCATTCACGAGGCCATCACAGCCGTCCAGAACGGCCCGGTCGCTTCCATCGGGCCGGGCGGGCGCCTCTCCATGGCGACCCCGATCTGGCGAGCCGCCTGCATCGGGTTTGCCACGGCTTCCCTCGTCCTCGCAGGCTTCTCTTGGAAGGTCACGCAGGACAACAAGAGCATGGTCGGCATGGCTCTTTCCAACTCGCTTTCAGCCGACCTCGCCAAGAAGGCCGGGCCCGGTCTCACCTCGATGCTCACCAAGCCCACGCTTCGCCATGTCTCGTTCAGCCCGACCGCGCCGGACGCCGCCGGGCGGGCGGCCGCCGCTCTGTTCTTTGATGCCTCCAGCAAGACCGCCTACCTCATCTGCGACAGCCTCCCCCAGATCGATGGCGATTACCGTCTGGTCGTGCAGGGCAAGGCCGGTACCGCGGTGGTCAGCCAGTTCCGCGCCGGCACCGGGAACTTCTTCGTCCCGATCCCCGAGTTCGACTCCGAGGGCCTCGAGAGCATGCGCATCCAGGCGCCCAGCGCCGACGGATCGAGCACCCCGCTGCTCGTCACCTCGGGCGTCTGATCCCACAACCCCCGATCATTCGACCGGTGCCATCCATGAATCACCCCCGCCGCTCGCAGCCCGAGCGGCGGGTTTGTTTTTGATCTTGGCGCTCGCGGTCGTCGCCGGCTTGCTGATCGGTTTCACCGCCGCGCTCCCCCGCGAGCCCGCGGGTCGGAACATCGATGCACCCGCCAGCATGCCGACAACCGTCAGCGCGCCCAGCCCGCCGCCGATCATCGCAAAGAGCGATCGCCGCTCGCTCGACACGGGCCTGTCACCGGCGGATGCCGCCTCGACGATCGTGGTGCTCGCTCCATCCAGGCGACGGTCGCGGCCGTCGTTCGACGCGGTGACGAGCGCCGCGGCGAAGGTCTCGAGCGTGCGCTGGGTCGCCAGACGTCCCTCGCCCTTCAGAGCCAGCGAGATGGTGCCCGGCTCGCCTGATTCCACCGTGAGATCGGCTTCGAGGCGAGCCGCGAGGTCGCCCGGCGTCCCGAGTTCCGCGGTGCCGCGGCGCTTGAGCCGCTCGGCGGCCATCTCCATCAGCCGCGGATCACGGACGAGCTCGGTGTGAAAGGCTTGCCACGAAGCGCGGGCCTCTTCTCTCGCCGTGCCCGCGTTCTCCATCGCGATGCGTGTCTGCGCCGAGTAGATGGGCGAATCGAACACGCCCGCGAGCCACCAGGCCGTGCCGGCAACTCCGGCCAGAGTCGCCGTCACGCATACAGACGCGATACCCGCGGCTACCACCGGGCTCATCTGCTGCGGGGCCCGGGCCGGCTCCGCGGGCGGTGCGTCGGCATCGAAGGCCGCAGCCCCGGTCGCCTGGGCGGCGAGCGCTGAGCGTTCTCGCGCGATCTCATCGCGCTGCCGCTGCAGCAACGCCCGGTCGGCCTCGACCTGCGTGCGCTCGCGCTCGATCGCCGCGGTCTGCTCGGCCAATCCTCGCTCGCGCAGCGCGAGTTCTTCATTGCGGCGCTGCGAACCCTCATCATCACCGGAGCTCACCCGCTGATGCCCCTCCTGCTGTTTCGCTTCGGCTGTCGCGGCGGCTTCCGCTGATCGCTGCTCGATGAGCACCTTGGCCTGCATGAGCTGCTCGGCCTTGCCCGCGAGCAGCGAGCGCTGGCGCTTCAATCGCTCGCGCCGCAGCGCAAGCGAGGCCAACTCGGGTACGCCACCCTCGCGGGGAGCATCAGGCTCCCGCGGCGCTGCGTCCCGGTGATTGGCCGCTTCGGCCGCGGCGAGGCGCGACTTGGCTCCTTCGAGTTCCTTGGCAAGGTGGGCGCACTGGGCCAGCGCCGCACGGGCCTCGCTTTCGGCCTGCTCGACTGCCAGCCGTTGCTGCTCCGTCTCGCGAGCGGCATCGGATGCTCCGCCCGTTGCCGACTGGAGAGCCTGTTCGAGCGCGGCGATGCGCACGCGCGCTTCGGCGAGTTCTCGTTCGGCGGGCGCGGCACGCTCGGCGGCGGCGCGAGCCTCGTTCTCCGCTCGGTCCGCCCGCTCGGCTTCGGCGTGGATCCGTTCGGTCGCTTGCCGCTCGCGTTCACTGAGCGCTAGGTCGCGCTCGGCGAGGCCGTGCTCGTGCGTGTCGAGCTTGCGAGCCCGGTCGCTGATCTCCGCATCGCGGGCGTCCAGCTCGCTCGTGCGCTGCTGCAGTTCCATCTCCCGAGCGGTGATCGAGGCCTGGCGCGCGGTGAGGTCGATCTCGCGCGACGTCTGCTCGGCCGCGGCCGCCTGCACCGCATCGAGCTGGGCCTGAACCTGTGCAACGACCGTCGCCAGCCGCTGCACACCATCCATCGCGGCGTGCGTTGCGCTCGCGACCTGCGACGGGTCGAGGACTGGAATGGCGGTGTCGGGCTGGGGGGTGTCCATGGGACCTCCAAGGGCCGCGGAGCGCGGGCCAACCGCCTGAATCGGCTCCCCTAAGCTCCTGCTGGACAGGGAGATGTGTTCGCGGACCTGCCGGCGGAGGGGTTGCGTTGATGATTCGGCCAGTGATCCGCCCTAGGATGGAAGGCGAAGTTTCACAAAGGATTGAAAGTTCATGCCCAGCCTCGCCCCATCCCCCCACCCCCGCCCCCGCCCGACCGCACCACGAGCCGATGCACGGCTCGAACGCATCCGCGAGCGGCTGATCCGCGGCGAGCGGCTGTCGCTCGAGGATGGCGACCTGCTCTACACCACGCCCGACATCTGGGGGCTCTGCGAGCTGGCGGACATGGTGCGTCGGCGGCTGCACGGCGATGCGGCGTACTACAACATCAACCGACACTTCAACTACTCCAACGTCTGCGCTCTGTCGTGCAAGTTCTGCGAGTTCTACCGCAAGCAGGGCGATGAGGGGTCGTACACGCGCGACCTTGACTACGCTCGCGAGCAGGCGCGGCAGGCGGTCGAGAACGGCGCGACCGAGATGCACATCGTGGGCGGGCTTCACCCCTTCCTGCCCTTTGAGTACTACACCGACATGCTCAGCGCGCTGCGCGCAGCAGCGCCGACCCTGCACCTCAAGGCCTTCACCGCCGTCGAGATCGTCCACCTCGCCAAGATCGCCAAGCAGTTCAAGCAGAACGACCGCACCGCGGGCATCCGCTGGGTCCTCGAGCGGCTGAAGGAGGCCGGGCTCGGTTCGCTCCCAGGCGGCGGGGCCGAAGTGTTCGATGATCGCGTGCACGATGAGGCCTACAAGGGCAAGATCCGGTCGGATGTCTGGCTCGATGTCCACCGCGTGGCCCACGAGCTGGGGCTGAACACCAACGCGACCATCCTCTACGGGCACATCGAAGAACGAGCCGACCGGCTCGTGCACATGGACATGCTGCGCACGGCCCAGGATGCGGCGCTGATCAGGCTTGGCTACCAGCCCGATGAGTCGGGCGCGGTGACGCTGACCAAACGCGGCGTGAAGCAGCCGACCCCCGCGATGAACGCAACGGGCGGCTACTTCCAGACCATCATCCCGCTGCCGTTCTTCCCCGATGGCAGCGAACTGGAGAATCTGCCCGGCCCGAGCGGCATCGAGAACCTGCGCACGCTGGCGGTCTCGCGCCTGATGCTCGACAACTTCCCGCACGTCAAGGCCTTCTGGATCATGCAGACGCTGGGGATGGCCCAGATGATGCTCCAGAGCGGGGCCGATGACATCGACGGAACGGTCGTGTGGTACGACATCACCAAGGTCGGCGGGGCCTCGACGCACCAGGAAACCACCGTGTGGGACCTGCAGAAGGCGATCCGCGAGGCGGGCTTCACGCCCGTCGAGCGCGACACGCTCTACCGGCGCGTGGAGCGCGATGGGGACGATGGGAAGCGGTGGCGGGTGGTGGGGTGAGGGAGCGCGCTTGCGCGAGCGTCATCGCTTCGACTTGATCAGCTTCACGAGCCGCTCCCTCAGCGCCGCGTCGTGCATGAGGATCGCACACTTTGTCCCTGGTATGTAGGGATCGCCCTCCCAGTAAGCCAAACGCCCGGGGAGGATCGAGATGACCGTGTGTCCACGCAGAACAATACGAAAAGATTTGCGCAGCGGATGAGAAGTGCCATCGAGATGCTTGAAGTAGCTGATGAGGTGGACATCGGGGTCGCCGCAGATTTCGAACAATGCGCGCTCCGCCAAGAAAACGTCGTCCGTCACATCGAGTGTTGCGGTGTCGACAAAGCTAGCCGACACAGAGAGCTCTCTGGTGATCTTGGCGCGCCGCTTCGGCGAGGCGAGCAGCATCTGCCAGCGGTCACGGAATCTCTTGTCGATGAACGATGCGACAAAGCCATCTTCGTGCGCCTTCGCGTCAGGACTGGGGTTCATACGGTGAGATTCCAAGAAACATCGGGCTAGGTTCTGTCTGATGGATCGGCTTTCGGTGGCTCGGCACTCCGTGCCGAGTCCGCATCACCGTGAATTCTGAGCCGGCACGGAGTGCCGGCCCACCAAAGA
>JBIPMO010000366.1:0-2795 GCA_044369085.1 Phycisphaerales bacterium | reverse complement strand
TGCCTCCATTTGCCTTGAATCTCCGAAGAACATGGTCCCGCTGAAACCGCTCGCCATCGAGCCCCAACAATCGGGCGAGGAATCAAGAGGGTCGGGATGGGAGTTGGGAAACCGCCCGGTATCTGGCCGATTTTGATCTCTTCCTCCCGCCTCGCTCACTTGCAACAAGGGTTGCTGCGGATCGTTGAACGAACAACCAGATTTGAGAAGTGCCTGACAGATTCCCGAGCATCACGCATCTGAACTGAGACTCACCGGCGAACAACGACAGTCGCATCACCCCGCACGGATCGCGGACCACACCATGACCACCATCGGATTCATCTCGGACATTCACTCGAATCGCGAGGCGCTGGAGGCGGTGCTCGCGGATGCGAAGCGTGTGGGCGTGGAGCGGCTCGTGTGCCTGGGCGATGTTGTCGGGTACGGGCCTGATCCCGGCGTTTGCCTTGACCTGGTCGCATCGTCCTGCGACGCGATGGTTCGGGGCAACCATGATGAAGCGGTGCTGAACAGCGAGTTCGTCGCGGAGTTTCATCCGCGAGCGGCGACATCGATCCAGCAGACGCGGGATCGGCTCTCGCCCGGGCACCTGATGCTGATCGAATCGATGCGCACGCACACCGAGGTCGAGGGCATCGCGCTGACGCACGGGTCGTTCGGGCCGCGGCGGTACGAGTACCTGTACGGGTCGGACGCGGCGGCGCGATCGTTCGCGGGCTTCTCGCTCGCTGTTGGCGTGGTCGGTCACACCCACCTGCCATCGCTGTTCATCCAGCACGAGACGCGGATGGGCGGCGGGATGGTGGAGTCCTACGCGGTCACCCCTGGGGTGGAAGTGGCGTTGCCCCGTGATGCTCGCGTGATCTTGAACCCCGGTTCGGTTGGCCAGCCTCGGGATCGGAATCCTGATGCGGCCTGGGGTGTGCTGCGCACGGACCGGATGACCTTCGAGGTGCGGCGCGTGGCATATGACGTGGACGCCGTGCAGCGGAAGATCCTGGCGATGGGGCTGCCCGATTATCACGGGCTGAGGCTCAAGGCCGGGGTGTGAGGCGCTAGCGCAGCGTTCGCTCGATGAAGCCGGTCCAGTTCCCCCAAGCAAACCCTTCGATTTCGGGCTCGCTCCAGCCGCGGGCGCGGAGTTCATCGGTGATTTTGGTGAGATCGGACGGGCGATCGATGCCCGCGGGGAGTTCCTCAGCGCTGATGCCGCCATCCATGTCGGTGCCGAAGCCGACAGCTCGGCGATGGCCCGCGATCTGGCAGATTCGTTCGACGTGGTCGGCGGCCTGAGCGATGGTCGGGCGTGGGTCTTCCTTCTTGTAGTCGCCCGGCGGGATGAAGTTGCGCACGAGGTTCAGGCCGATGACGCCGCCGCGGCGAGCGATCTCGGCGATCTGGTCATCGCGGAGCAGGCGATGGTTCCTGCCCCGCGGGCCGAGGTCGCCGCCGACGAGCTCGCGGCAGTTGGAGTGCGAGGCGATGACCGGGCGGTCGGTGAGGGCCATCAGGTCGTCGAACGCACGATCGGAGAGGTGCGAGACATCGTGGATGATGCGGAGTTCATCCATGGCCTTGACCAGGGCCCGACCGAGGTCGGTCAGCCCGTGCGCGGCATCGGCGCCGCCATCAGCGCGCGGCGCGGGGGCGTTGCCCGTGGCGTAGCGGGATGATTTGGCCCAGGCGAGGCCGATGGCGACGACGCCGCGCGACTTCCACCAGGCGAGGTCATCGGGCGACCGAATGGGGTCGGCGTTCTCGATGAGGATGCCGATATGCAGCGGAGCGCGGGTGCGGGCCTGCGCGAGGCGGCGGTCGAGGGAGAGCGGGACGACGGAGCCGACACCCATGCCGGCGCGGATCTCGCCGATGTGCGGGTCGCGGCGCATGAGTTCGCGGAGGTCGATGGCGATGTGGCCCGCATCGCGCCAGGTTTCGTAGACCTCGAGCTGGGCGCGGCCCCGGGCGTGGGCCCGCTCGACATCGCCCGCGGGGTAGCCCTCGGCATCGGAGCCGCCCACCTCGGTGAAGATGGTGGCGAGTGCGACGCGGATGTTGCCATCGCGGAGCGACGGGAGGGTGATGGAGGCGGGCTGCCAGGGCCCGCCCGCGGATTCGGGGGGCGCGAGCATATCGCGGCCGTTGACGGCGAGGCAGGCGAGGTCGAGATGGGCATCGAGGATGAGAATTCTTCACCACGGAGGCACAGAGAACACAGAGAGATGTACATGTGTGGAGCTTGAAGAGGGACTGGCTGTGACAGGGCGGCCCACTTCGCCTCTGTCAGAACTTCATCTCGGCCACGCTCGGCGAGACATCGAAGGCCGCTCCGGTCTTGGACTTGATCTCATCGACGGTCACGCCCGGGGCGAGCTCCTTCAGCGTGAAGCGGGCGGACCCTTCGCTGCGCTCCATCACGCACAGGTCGGTGATGAGCAGGTCGACGACGCCCTTGCCGGTGAGCGGGAGCGAGCAATCGGGGAGGAACTTGGTCTCGCCCTTCTTGTTGCAGTGCTCCATGACGACGACGACGCGCTCGACACCCGCGACGAGGTCCATGGCGCCGCCCATGCCCTTGACGAGTTTGCCCGGGATCATCCAGTTGGCGATGTCGCCCGCCTGGCTGACCTCCATGGCGCCGAGGATGCACAGGTCGATGTGCCCGCCGCGGATCATGGCGAAGGAGGTGGGCGAGGAGAAGAAGGATGCACCGGGGAGGGCGGTGACGGTCTGCTTGCCCGCGTTGATGAGGTCGGGGTCGACGGCATCGGCGGCGGGGAAGGGTCCCATGC
>JBIPMO010000365.1:0-2824 GCA_044369085.1 Phycisphaerales bacterium | reverse complement strand
AGCAGACCTGGATGAAAGGGGGTCATCTTTCCCGAGAAGCCGAAGACGGGGTCCTGGAGCCCCAGGTCAACGAGGATGTTGTCGATGGCCCAGCGCGACCAGTCGGCAGCGCTGCCGGGGTTCGCGGCCTCGAAGCGCACCTCCGCGATGCCGAAGCCGGCGTTGAAGGGGACGCGGATCTTGCGGCGCACGGGGTCGCCCGGGGCGGTCGCCTCGCCGCGCAGCTTTTCGATGTCCTCGGGGGCGAACTGGACAACCACCTGCCCGTCGACTTTGATCAAGAGAAGGTTGTTGTTCTCGGGCGGGGAGTCCTTGCCGCGAGCCGTGCGCGGCGGGAAAAGGAGCAGATCGATCTGGGCCTCGTAGACCTCCCCTTCCTTGGTCATCAGGTTCAGAGCCATCCCGGTGTCGGTGGGGATGTAGCTGAACCTGCCCTCAGACTCGGACTCGATGATCGGCGCTGACACCGCCCATTCCGGGCCGATCTGGCCGTCTTCAAAGTCTTCCCAGAAGCGCGTGGCAGCCGCCTCGACCGTGTCGCCGAGGTAGTTGGTCCTGGCGCTTTCTGCATCGCCATCGGCGTTCGGGGCGTCCGCCGATGCAGATCCGTCACCGGTGATCGAGAGCGAGGAGACCAGTTGAAAGGCTGAGCGCTCGCGCGATTGGTCGGGGACGATGCTGAACGCGGGCGCGGTGATGGGCCCGACATCCTGGGCGGTGACCGGGGGCATGGGGGCGTGGTCATCGCTCATCCCGCGCAGGCCGGGCACGTGGGCCGTGCCCGCTGCTGCCGCGATGGCCGGCAGCAGCAGGGCAACCGCGCTTCCCAACAACTCAACGCCCCGAGCCCGGCGGCTTCCGAGAACGACTGACGAATAGGAACGGACCATACACACGCTCCACCGCCGCGAGGGACGGGCGGCGTCTCCCTCGACGCGACCCGGCCCACGCGGCTTCCATACACGCTCGAACATGAATCACTCGGCGCTCCGCGGCTGTGCTCCGCGCTGCGCCGTCTCTCTCCACGGAGTGTGAGGTATCAATCGCGCCCGTCCAAGCCTGACGCACGCCGTTCATCCCGTTGGGGTGCGGGCCGTTCCGGCTGCGTTGTCGGGGCGGGATGGGCACGTCCGCGAACCGCTCCGCGGGTGACGCCGCCCGTGATCGGACGCACGATCCAGCGTCCCTTCGAGAGCGCGTGAGACATCCGCCGACCATCGCGTCGGGCCGAGAACATCGGAGACCTCCGTGGCGGCTCGCGGCGGCGGATGAGCGCCGCCGCGGCCGAAGCTTTCTCTTCCCCGCCATCGGGCCGCCCTGTGCGGGGCCCGAGGCGGATTCCAACTCCACAAGTCGATTCGCTCGGCCGCGGCGATGAGTTGCAGCAAGCACCTGAGTTGAAAGGGCTTACAGCGCGGATAACCTGTCGGGGGCACTATCTTCCCGGCGTAGAATGTCCAGAAACCGTCGGGGGTTCTCCCGTACAACAGGCGGGCCACATCACGATCCGGGAATCAACACCATGATCTCGTTCAAGAACCACATCAAGACGTGCATCCTGCTCGGGGCCCTGATGGGGCTGTTCGTCCTCGTCGGCAGCCACTGGGGCACCAGCGGGATGATCATGGCCTTCATCTTCGGCGGCGCGATGAACATCTTCGCGTGGTTCTTCTCCGACACGCTGGCGATGAAGTCCATGCAGGGGCGCGAGGTTGACGAGCAGACCGCGCCGGAACTGGTGGGGATGGTCCGCCGGCTGAGCGAGCGAGCCGGGATCCCCGTGCCCCGCGTCTATATCTGCCCGCACGATGCGCCCAACGCGTTCGCCACCGGGCGGTCGCCTTCCAAGGGGGCGGTCGCGGTGACGCAGGGCCTGCTGCGGCTGATGGATGAGCGCGAGGTGGAGGGGGTGATCGCCCACGAGCTGGCGCACATCAAGAACCGCGACACGCTGATCTCCTGCATCGCCGCCACGGTCTCGGGGGTGCTGGCGATGATCGCGCAGTGGTTCTTCTTCATGGGCGGGGGCCGGCGCGAGGGGAGCCACCCGCTGCTGGGATTCCTGGTCGTGATCCTCGCGGCGGTGGGGGCGGCGATCATCCAGGCGATGATCAGCCGCACCCGCGAGTTCGGGGCCGATGAGGTCGGTGCCCAGATCGCGGGCAGCCCGGACGGGCTGATGTCGGCGCTGCAGAAGCTCGACGGGTACGCCCGGCGGATCCCGCTGGTGCAACCCAACCCGGCGATGAACAACCTGTTCATCGTCGAGCCCTTCAGCGGCGGAGCCAGGAGCCTGATGAACCTGTTCGCCACCCACCCGCCGGTGGAGCAGCGAATGGCCGCTCTGGGGGAGCTGCGCGGTCGGGTCTGAGATGTTTCACCGCAGAGACGCAGAGGACGCAGAGCGGGATTCTTTGTGTGGCGCGTGCTCGCCTGCACGCGCGGACGACTCTGCGCCGCAAAGAAAGTTCTGTCTCCGCGCTCTCTGCGCCTCTGCGGTGATTCGTCAGAGCGCGCGGGCGTAGATGACCTTCGCGTCCCCCGGCGCGTAGAAGTCGGCCAGCACGGCCGCCTCGTGATAGCCGCAGCGGAGGTAGAAGCCTCGTGTCGGTACGTACTGGGCCCGGCCCGAGGTCTCGATGTAGACCCGCGTGCCGCCCATGGCCCGGATGATCGCTTCCGAGCGTTCAAGAAGCTCGCGCCCGAGCCCGCGGCCGCGCTGCGACTCATGCACGGCGATCCAGTACAGATCAAAGGACGAGGCGGTGCCCGGGATGCGGCCGAAGCAGGTGTAGCCGAGCGTATTCCTCGAAATATGGTCGGC
>JBIPMO010000364.1:0-2871 GCA_044369085.1 Phycisphaerales bacterium | reverse complement strand
CTGGGCCAGAGCATCCAGGGCCTCAGCGCCGCCAGCGCAGGAGGCCACCTCGTGGCCCTCGGCTCGCAGGAACTCGACGAGCGAATCGGCGACGATCGGGTCATCATCGACCACGAGGATGCGGGCCTTGTCGGTGGTGGCGCCGCCATCGGCGAGGGCTTCTTCGGTCGCGGCGAATGAACCTTGGAGTTTCAGCATGATGGACGCCCCTTGCGGGCGGGGTCGGTTGATTGGGTCTTGTGCGTCATGGGGAGCGGGTACCGGATCCGCAGGTGCGCGCCGCGCCGCGAATGACGGTCGGGCCAGCGCGGCGCGAGCTCGATCGTCCCGGCCAGTTCGTGTACGACATCGCGCGCAAGGGCCAGGCCGATGCCGGTCGATCCCGGCTTGGTCGTGAAGCCGCGCTCGAAGGCGTGGTCGATCGCTCGCGGGGTTGGCCCGGGGCCGTCGTCGAGGATATCGATGACGACGTGGCGAGCGGCGGGCGTGTTCGTGGCGCAGATGGTCGCGGCGATGTGGACGGTGCCCGGCTCGCCCGTTGCGGCGATCGCCTCGACGGCGTTGCGCAGCGCGTTGACGAGCACGGTGTAGATCGAGGCCGCGGGCGCCGCCTCCAGGTCGGCGTCCGCGGCGATGTTGATCTGGATGTTCTTGTGCTCGATGCCCGCGGCGGTGACATCGACGGCGTGACGGATCGCACCGGCGATGCTTGGCGCGGCAGCGCTCGCGGCGGGCAGACGCCAGCGACCGGGGCGGTAGGTCTCACGGATCATGTCGGCGACGTGGTTCATCGCCGCTCGGGCGGAGTCGACGTGGCGCAACGCATCGGCGGCCCGTTGTTCTGACGCATCACGGTCGGCCAGCGCTCCGCGGGCGAGATCGAGCAGTCGGAGCGAACCATCGAGCACGCCCGCGAGTTCGTGGACTACTGTCTGCAAGCGCGCGAGGGCCGCATCGGTGTCGCCGGTGTCGGCGCGGCGCAACACGGCGGGGTTGGTCCGGGATTGGTCGCGTTCTGGGCTCGTCAATGGCAACTCCTGCGGCATCCTGTTTCGACGCGGCAGGGGGGTGACTGAAGCGCGATGGTGAAAAAACTCACCGAATGCCCCAGCGTTGTGCGGGCGAGGGTGCGGCCGGGCGACGCGTCCGATAATCGACCAGTTGTCAGGACGCTACAGCAGCCCCGACATCCGGGCAGCGGTCGCGAGCACCACGATGCCGAACACAACCCGGATGACGGTGAGCGGCGCGGAGTGCGTCAGCCGTGCGCCGAGCAGCCCGCCCGCGACGGCGGTGGGGGCGAGGCAGGCGGCGAGCACGAGCGCACCTGTCCAGGCGGCTCCGTGCTGCCCGAGGGTGGCGACCTTGAACGTCGCGCCGATGGCCGAGGAGATGACCATGACCGAGGCAGAGGCGGCGATGGCCCGCTTCATCGGGAGCTTGCAGATCCACTGCATCAGCGGGACGGCGAGCACGCCGCCGCCGATCCCGAGCAGCCCGCCCATGGTGCCCGTCACCGCCCCGATGCCCAGCCCGCGGGCCGGGGTGATGATCGCCGCATCGTGCTCGTGGTCCGGGGCTCGGCGGACGACCTTCCAGATGGTGACGATGGCGACATAGACGAGGAACACCGCAAAGACCCGGCGCAACGTGGCATCGGCGAGCATGTTCGATAGCAGGACGCCGAGCACGATGAAGGCGCACATCGAAGGCAGCAGCCAGCGCACCAAGTCGCGGGGCACGGTGCCTGCGCGGCGGTGAATGACCGCTCCCGGGATGGAGATGATGACGTTGGCGATCATCGCCGCGGCCTGATAGAGGTGCTGGTTGCCCCAATCGCGCGATGCGAACAGCAGGGTCAGGGCGGGGATCATGATGATCGAACCGCCAAGGCCGAGCAGCCCGCCCAGCGCGCCGGCGAGCAGGCCGATCAGGCCGAGGGCCAGAAGGTCTGTCCAGAGCAGGGACACGCGGGCGATGCTACACAAACGCCGATCGGTGAAGAGGGTGATTGTGGTTCGGTCTCGCTCGCCACGTCAGCGGTGAGCAGGACTTCATCAGCGGTGAGCAGGACTTCAAATGAGAGCGATTCACGCGCCTGCAACGCCGGCCATTGCCGCACCTCGGCCGCGCCACTGGCGCCGGCCCGTCACGGCGAGGAAGAACGAGTGCCACTGGATGGCGGTCATCAGGATGATGGCGAGCGGGTGGAGGAGCACGCCGATGGTGGCCTGGCGGAATCGACGGGCGAGGATGGCTCGCTGGGTGAGTGCCAGGACGATGGCGGAAACGGCGAGGACCGCGGGGGCGCCGCGCCATGGCTCGTGGAAGAGCGCCCCGATGACCACGATCCAAGGCAGGATGTGACCGACGAGGTGGAGGATGGTGAGAAACAGGAGGAGCGGGAGGGATCCGAGGCCCTCGTAGGCGTTCTTGGCGAAGCCGCGCCAGGTCTGGGCCAGGCCCGCGTACATGCGGCAGGCGACGTGCGGGGTTCCGTCGTAGAGGTCCGAGTGCAATCCTGCGCGGCGCACAGCGCGGGCCATGCGGATGCCGTCGTGCATGGATTCTTTCCATGCGGTGTGCCCGCCGACCTGCTCGTAGGCATCGCGGCGGATGCACAGGAACTGCCCGCAGGCGGCCGAGGCGCTGGGGGCGTTGGAGCCGCGCATCTGGCCCATGGGGAGGTACGAGAAGAGGATGAAGTGGATCATCGGGACGATCAGGCGTTCACCGAGCGTGAGGGTGAGCTGGCGCGGGAAGGTCGAGATCATGGCCGCATCCAGGCTCGCGGCGGCGGCGAGCGTGGCGCGGATGCAGGTCGGTTCCAGGCGCACATCGGCATCGGTGAAGAGGACCCACCGGCCGCGA
>JBIPMO010000100.1:0-9844 GCA_044369085.1 Phycisphaerales bacterium | reverse complement strand
ACCGCTTTGCATCACGGCCAGGAGGGGGTCGGTCATCGGCTCACCGTTCGTTGCGACGGCGATCACGCCTGCGATGGCCTTCTCAGCAGCGCCAAACGTGAAGAGCGCTGGATCAAGGCCCAGCGCCCGGGCCCCGTTCGCCGTCGCCATGCCCAGCAACGCCTGAGGGTCAACCCCATCGCGAGCGTGCAGGAATCGCATCTCATCGAGCGTGCTGATGCGGGTTGAATCACGCGGCAGGTTGACGATCGAGTCGGTCCCCAGAGCCACGTTGACACCGGCCGCCAGCATGTCCCGGTAGCGGTGCGGGCCGAAGGCCTCGTGGTTACGGAAGTACGACGATGACCGCGGGCAATAGGCAACCGAGGCCCCCGATCGGGCAAGGGTGTCGATCTCGCCATCGCCGCAGTCGTTGACGTGGGCCACGAGCCACGGCGCGGCGGACAGCGCGGGCTCGAAGTGACGGATGGGTGAGAGCCCGCGGCCCACATCTTCCATGATCGAATCGTCCCACAGATTCAGCCGTTCGAGCAGGGCTCGGAAGGTGCCGGTGCCTCGGCCCACGAACTCGCGTTCGGACGGGTTCTCCGCGAGGTGGGTGCAGACGGGCCAGCCCTCGCGGCGGCGCTCGGCGGTCCAGGCCATGAGCATGCTGCCCGCGGTGTAGGTCGCGTGCGGCTGGAGCCCGACCGCGATGCGTGGGTGGCGACGCAGCGGCGCGAGCTCGCTCATGGCCTTGGCCAGGCGGGCCAGGATCTGCTCCTGACGCCGCCCGATGCCGAAGTACTCAAGAAAAGAGACGCCGAGCATCGGTGAGGCCTGGAGTTCGGCGATGGGTTCGGTGCGCCAGTCGCCGCTGATGTCGCCGATGGCGACAACGCCGCCCGCGAGCGAACGGGAGATCCCCAGCCGAACGCTCGCACGGAGCGGTTCGGGGTCGTAGAGCCGGTTGGAGAGGATCACCCCGGCCCATCCCGCGAAGCCCGCGGTTGGGTCGTACTCGCGCGGACCGATGTGGGTCAGGTCGAGGTGGATGTGGGCATTGACCAGGCCGGGGAGAAGCACAGCGTCGCCGACATCGACGCGCGTCGCACCTTTCGCAGCAGGATGAACCCGAACATCTTCCTTTCGTCCCGCGGCGAGCAGGCGTGGCATCGATCCGATCGGATCGCCAACTTCGACGAGCACCGCTCCGGGGGCGGCGCGGAGCCCGGCGGCATCCGCAACCCCGTTTCCTTCCAACAAATACGTCTGGCGGCTCATGCGGGGGTGTGCTCCGATCCGATCCTCACGTATGGGCGATAACCTGCGGTCCGGGGGCTGGCAGGGTATCCTGTCCGCCCGCCCCTGACCGGGGTTCCGCTCTTTGGTTGTGAATCCTCCGCGGCGACGGTCGCGCCGCGATGTACGCCTCCCCTGTCAAGGAACGATCCATGAACCGCCGTTTCGCTCTCGTTACGCTCGTGGGCATCTCCGCACTTGGTCTGGGTGGCTGCGTCGCCCAGGACAAGTATGACTCCCTGTCGGACACCGCCGCGACCTCCGGTCAGCGGGTGGGAGAACTGAATCAGGAGAACCAGACGCTCGCCGGCACCGTCGATGTTAAGCAGCGCCGCATCGATGAACTCGAGAGCGAGGTCCGCGGGCTGCGTTCGGTGAACGACTCGCTGAACTCCGAGATCTCGGGAATCCGTTCGACGCAGCAGGGCCTGCTGGACCAGTTCGGCAACCTCAAGCTGAGCTCCTTGGATCCCGAGACCGATGCCGCGCTGGCCGCGCTGGCCGCGCAGTATCCCGACCTGATCGAGTACGACGCAAGCCGTGGTCTGATCCGCTTCAAGTCCGACCTGACGTTTGATTCGGGTTCGGATGTGGTCAAGCCGCAGGCCCGTCAGTCGCTGCAGCGGCTGGCGCAGATCCTGGCCAACTCTTCGGCGATGAACTATGACCTGCGGGTCGTTGGTCACACCGACAACGTGACACCGACCCGGACGGCCAGCAAGTGGCCGACCAACCGTCACCTGGGTGCGTACCGCGCGATCTCGGTGGCGAACGTCCTCCGCGAAGGGGGCGTTTCGCAGGCCCGCATGGAAGCGGCCACGTGGGGCGAGTTCCGCCCGGCGGTGGCCAACAACCCCCGCGGCGGGACAGCACAGAACCGCCGGGTCGAGATCTACGTGGTTCCGGGCACTGGATCTGGGATTGCCGAAGTCGGTGCCGGGACGGCCGGTGCCTCTTCCGCTCCGGCCCCCGCGCAGCCCGTGGCCCAGCCCAGGCAGCGCGAACTGCCGGTCATGAAGTAACCGGCATGAATCACTGAAACCCATGGCGGGCCCCTCGCGAGAGGGGCTCGCTTGTTATTCGGGCGTGCGTGGCCGCGCACCGTGTACGCTTGCCGCGTGTTCATCGCTGACTTCGGAGCATTCGTCGCTGATCGCGTGGCCCGTTTCGGAGACTTCGCGCGCTTCTGCTGGCTCTCGGCGGTTGCGATCTTCATCGGCTTCCCCTCGTGGTCGCGGCGCACGCGGATCATGTCGCAGCTCTTTCTGGTGGGGACGACCTCGGTGCCGGTGCTGGCGCTGGTCGGGGCCTTCATCGGCGCGATCCTGGCGATCGAGGGGTACGGGCAGTTCGCGGCGTTCGGGCAGGAGCACCGCCTGGGCGGGGTGGTCAACATCTCGATCGTGAAGCAGATCGGTCCGGTGCTGGCGGCGGTGATGCTCGCCGGGCGCGTCGGCTGCTCGCTGACGGCGGAGCTCGGATCGATGCGTGTTACCGACCAGCTCGATGCCATGCGTGTGATGGGGGCCGATCCCTACCGCGTGCTGGTGGCGCCGCGAGCGATCGCGTGCATCGTGATGATCCCCATCCTGACGGTCGTTTCGAACGTGTGCGGCGTGGCCGGGGCGTGGCTGGTGACGGTCAAGCTCTACGGGGTGAACGATGAGCGCTACTGGGACTTCACGCGCTGGTTCATCGACTGGTTCGATGTCGCCAACGGGCTGACCAAAAGCCTGCTCTTCGGCGCCGCGATCGCGCTGATCTCCTGCTACAAGGGGTTCAACTGCCGCCCGGGGGCGCAGGGGGTGGGGCGAGCGACCACCGAGGCCTTCGTGTCATCGTTCGTGGCGATCGTGATGATCAACCTCGTGCTGGCCAAGGCCCTCAACGACCTGGCCTCCATCGTACGGGCGATGTGAGGCCTGCCGAAGGGCCATCGGGCCGCTCTGGTCCCGGCTGAAAGCGTTTGTACCCGACGATTTCGTAATGTAGTTCTTGGGTACCACCGGAGGACCTCCCCTCCCGGAGCGAACATGGCTCACGAAGACTCCAGACCCCAGTCGTCCCACGATGCCGAGACGATGCCCTCGCCGCAGACGCCCGTCTCATCGCGCGGGCTGAGCTCGACCGGGCGCAGCACCATGTCGGCCGCGATGCCCGAGCGCGTCGCGGGCTACAAGATCAGCAAGGTCCTGGGACAGGGCGGCATGGGCGTCGTGTACCTCGCCAAGCGGGAGGACTCGTCGTTTGCGCCGTTGGTGGCTCTGAAGGTCATCAAGCGGGGCATGGATACCGAGGACATCGTCCGCCGCTTCGAGACCGAGCGGAAGGTGCTCTCGGGGCTGAACCATCCCAACATCGCGCGGCTCATCGACGGCGGGACGACGGAGGAAGGGCTGCCCTTCTTCGCGCTCGAGTACATCGAGGGCGTGCCGCTGGACAAGTACTGCGACTCCAACCGGCTCTCGACGCGCGACCGGCTGGTGCTGTTCCAGAAGATCTGCGCCGCCGTGCACTATGCGCACCAGAACCTGATCGTTCACCGCGACCTCAAACCAGGCAACATCCTCGTCAGCACCCAGGGCGAGCCCAAGCTGCTTGACTTCGGCATCGCCAAGCTGCTCAACCCCAGCCTCTTTGAGATCAGCGAGGTCACGGGCCCGGGCATGCGCCTGATGACACCGGAGTACGCCAGCCCCGAGCAGGTGCGCGGCGACCCCATCACCACGGCGAGCGATGTCTATTCGCTGGGCGTCATCCTGTACGAGCTGCTGACGGGCCGCCGCCCCTACAAGTTCAAGACCCGGCTTCAGCACGAGATCGTCCGCATCGTGTGCGAGGAAGAGCCGGCCAAGCCCAGCACGGTCGTCTCATTCGAGGAAGCCAAGCCGTCGGACCCCCAGCCGCCGAGCGATGCCCAGTCGAGCAAGCTCATGGCCGAGATGCGCGAGGGCGGCGTCGATCGCCTGCGCAAGCGGCTCCGCGGCGACATCGACGACATCGTGCTCAAGAGCCTCGACAAGTCGCCGCAGCGGCGCTACACCTCCGCCGAGCAGCTCGCCGAGGACCTCAGCCGGCACCTGGACGGCCAGCCCGTGGTGGCGCGGCCCGCGAGCGTCGCGTACAAGTTCGAGAAGTTCGTCCGCCGCAACCGTGGGTCGGTCGCCGCGGCGTGCGCGGTGTTCGTGGCGCTGGCGGGGGGCGTCATCGGGACGACCTACCAGTGGCAGGCCGCCGTCGCGGCCGAGCAGGTCGCGGTGCAGGAGCGCAACGTCGCCGACGAGCAGCGCCAGAAGGCCGAGGCGGCCACCGCCGAGGCCAACGCGCAGCGTGAGAAGGCCCAGAACGCGTGGAACGAGGTCTGGACGCTGTCGACGCGGTTCATAGATCAGTTCCATCAGTCGGTGATCAAGCTTCCGGGGTCGATCCCCGCGCGCGAGCTGCTGGTGAACACCGCCAACGAGTACATGGACAAGCTGCTCGCCAA
The DNA here is from genome assembly GCA_044369085.1 of Phycisphaerales bacterium. Lineage (GTDB taxonomy): Bacteria > Planctomycetota > Phycisphaerae > Phycisphaerales > UBA1924 > JAEUIV01. The sequence continues at coordinate 5,076 of JBIPMO010000100.1, read as the reverse complement.
CTCGGCGGAGGATATGGACAAGCAGCTCACCGCCAGCGCGATCTTCGAGCGCATGGGGCAGGTGCAGGCCGACATGCGCGGCGGCAGCAAGGGCGACGCCGCGCAGGGGCTGGTGCTCCAGCGCCGGGCTCTTGAGATCCGCGAGAAGGTGCTGGCGGCGCGGCCGGATGACCGCGTGGCGTTGCTGGCCGCCGGGTCGAGCCACCTGCGCATCGGCGACCTGCTCTCGCTGAGCGGCCAGCAGGACGAATCCGTGAAGTCCTACGAGGCCGCGCTGCCGCTGCTGAAAAAGCTCGACGGTGAGTCCAAGGACGCCGTGCCGGCGCTGATGCGGATCGCGGCGATCGAGTCCAAGCTCGGCGATGCGGCGCGGCGCTCGCGCGATCTGCCCGCGGCCGAGAAGCACTACGAGGAGGCGCAGCGCGTCCGGACGCGAGTCGCGGCCCTCGATCCCGGCGCGACGGCCAAGCGAAACCTCAGCGTCGGCCTGCTCGACATCGCCGGCCTGTTCGACGAGCAAGGCAAGCACGACGCCGCGATCGAGCGCATCGATGCGGCGATCGCGGTGCGGCGTGAACTTCTCGCGGCCGAACCCGAGCAGGCGCGAACCCAGCGCGATCTCGCCGTCGCTCTGCGGCAGCGCGCATCGTCGCTGCTGCTGGCCGGCCGCGCTGCCGACGGAGAAGCCGCCGTGCGTGAGGCTCGCGGGCTGATGTCGAGCCTCGTGGAGAAAGAGAAGCAGAGCCCCGATGCTCGGAACGTCTACACGCTCGCGATGTGCGACATCCTGCTGGGCGATGTGCTCAGCGACGTCAAGAAGCACGCCGAGGCCGCTTCGGCCTACGCGTCTGCCGCGGCGACCCTGGGACCGATTACCCAGGACTCGAAGGAGACCGCCGAGTACCGCCGTGGCCTTGCCGATGCGCTGGGCGGGCGGGGCGCGGCTCTGCTTGCCCAGGGCGATGCGGCCGAGGCCCTGGCCTCGCTGGAGCGTTCGCGGGACGTGCTGGACGAAATCTTGAAGGGTTCTCCGGACGACGGCGAGCTGCAACGTTCGCTGCTATCGAAACTTGCGCGCAGCGCTGGCGCTGCGGAGGCTCTGGCCAAGGATCAACGTGAGAGCATGGCATCACGGCGGCGGGTGGCCACGCAGGGTGTGGCGTGGGCCGCTCGCGGGCTCGCCATCGCCGAATCGCTGGCGAAACTCCCCGGCGCGCCGCTGGATTCAGACTTTTCTCCGGAGAGCTTGAGGGATGCCCGGGATCGTCTGGAGACGCTGGCGCGTGAACTTGGTGAAGGAACACCCGCGGCCAAACCGTGAAGTTTGTTGTCGTCGCGACAGAATCGCAAAGAATCAGCGAAACTGGCCGGTTCCGGGTTCTGGTCTGGCCCGGTTCGGGATTAGACTGCATGGTGTGAGGTGAGGCCGGCATCGATCGCTGACGCCGGCCCCGTGGATCGGGAACTGTTGACGACTTTGTGGAGACAACGCCGATGCGTGGCGCGATGCGTTCATTCGTGATGGGTACGACCGGCCTCATGATCGCTGCGACCGTCATCGGACGGCCGATCGGCGAATGCAGCGAAGGGTTCCCCTCCGTCGGGCTGCCCGGGTACCCCGATGGGGAAGTCCGCAGCATGGCGGTGTTCAATGACGGAACCGGGCCGCTCTTGTACATCGGCGGGACGTTCCAGGAGGTCGATGGCCAGATCGCCCGCAGCATGATGGCGCGGAGCATCGGTGGGACGTTCGTCCCTTTCGGTGAATCGTCGACCGTCAGCCCGATGGCTGCGGCGGTCAACTCGCTCGTCACCGGGCCGCTGCCCAACGGCGCGGGGCAGGCGCTCTATATCGGCGGGATCATCCCGAGCATCGGCGGCATCACCCCGACCAACAACATCGCCGTCTACAACGATCAGGGCCAGTGGCTGACCATCCCGGGGAACCTGAGCGGTGGCAGCGGCCAGGGCATCAAGTCCCTGGCGGTCATCAACAACCCGAATCTGAAAGAACCCACCCTCCTCGTCGTCGCCGGCGACTTCACAGCGGTGGAGAGCTCTCCTACCCCCGGACTCGCCTATTGGGACGGCTTCGGTTCGCTCTCTGCGCTCCCGTCCCCGCCGGGCAGCGACCAACTCCTGAGCCTTCAGGGCGTCAAGGCCATCGACCTCGACGGCCCGACCGGCCCGAACCCGCCGGTGGTCGCGATCTTCGGTGCCGCTCGCACTATGCCGCAGGGCTTGAGCACCTCCGCGGTACGAATCTTCGACGGCAGTGTTTACCGTGAACTCGGCCCGAGGATGGGTGCCGTCGGTTGGCTCCGCGGGACGGTCCGCGACATGACCGCGGGCGACCCCGACGGGCCGGGCCCGCAGCCGTGGACCATCTTCGCCGTCGGGTCCAACCTGCTCGGCGGGGGCGAGCTGCTGGCGTACTACGACGCCGCATCGGAAATCTGGCAACCGCTCAACGCGCCATACACGGGCGAAGGTGCAGCGCCGACCATCCTCGACAGCGTCGCCGCCGTGCCCGTAGACACCCAAGAGCATCTTTTTCTGGTCACGGCGAGCAAGTTCGGTGGCGGCCGGGTGCTGTACTACGTTCCTTTCTTCGGCGACTTTTACAACGTGCAGGATTTGCCCGGAACGATCAGCGTCATTCGCAACCTGCCGCAGGCGGTGCCATCGGGAACCCCCGCCGCTTTCGTGGGCGGCGACTTCAGCGCTCCGGTGCAGACGGATGCCTTCGTGGAGAACTACGCCCCGTACGGCGCCGAGAACATAGCGCAGATTCCCATCTTTTCTGATCCCTTCAACAACGCGATCTACCCCGCGCAGGCCAACACCGCCGCAGTACCGCCGCTGCCCGCCGCCGAGTTCACCTCGGACGCTGGGTTCACTGCGCTCGGCGCGGTTGATCTGGATGGCGCAGGGCCCGAGCCCACCCGACTGGTGGCTCAGGTCAGGTTCGACCCGAAGTCGGGCGATTCCCCGAGACTCGGATCGACTTCCGTCGGCAGCGAACTGGTGAGGTGGAATGGTTCAACCTGGACACCCATCCCCGGCGCTTTCGACGACAACGGAACCATTGTGGAACTGACGAGCATCATCCAGCACGACTTTGACGGCCCGGGCCCCGTGGCTCCCTCGGTGGTCGTGACCGGAGAGTTCCAGACCGTCGACTCGGTGCCGGTGCCGAACATCGCCTACTTCGACGGAAGCCTTTGGCAGCCGCTTACCAACTTAGGCATCCCGCTCGGGCCGGTCATCAACGAGGCGGTCTCCGGAGCGGTCGAGAACATCGGCGGAGGCGAGCAACTCCTGATCGTCGGCGGCCAGTTGACCACGAACGGGCAGTTCGGCGGCCCGCCGACGAGCGGCGTGGCCGTCTGGGTCAACAACTCATTGGAATGGTGGTTCCTTGACAGCCAGAACCTGGGGACCAACCCTGTTCGCGCTCTGGCGATCTACGACCCCGATGGCTCGGGCACGAAGTACTCACCCGAGCTGTACGCCGCGAGCACATCCGGCACCCTGCGCTGGGGTGGCGGCGGGCCGTTCACTGGCCCCGTGATCCCGGGGTCATGGGACGCGATCACCCCCGGCCTGGGCAACGGCACGCAAAGCATGCTGGTCTACGACGTTGATGGCGATGGCGGGTTGAACCCGTTCCTCGCGTTCATCGGCCGATACCCCGGCATCCCCGACGGCGGCGGCAACGACTCTCGCGTCGTGTTCTACAACGGCGCCCTTGGATCGCGCGCACCAGTGGAAGGGTTCCCCTGGCTTCAGGGCATGAATGCCCAGGTGCTCATCACCCCGAGCGGCACTCGTCGCCTCGCGGTCGGTGGCTTCGGCACGATCCCGAGCGAACCATCCCCCTACGCGTCAGGTGTTGCCATCACTGATGGTTCGCCCGAGCCGGGATGGAGCATCATCGCCTCCAGCGATACCCCCAACGACTTCCGCATGGTTGCCGTGGACGACGACGGGGCGGGCCCGAACCCGAACTCGCTGGTCATCGCTTCGGGCAACACCAACGCCGGGTTCGGCGTGCTGCCGCCCGTGAGCGTCCAGCAGATCGCACGCTTCGAACCGGCCAGCCCGGGGCTTTGGACCCGTGCGGGCGGCGGGGATTTCTCCGACTTCTCTAACTACAACTGCTCGCTCCTCCCCGGCGCGAGCGACCGCCTTACCTTCGACAACACCACCCTCAACCCGGGCCTCGACGTCCGCACCGTGACTCTCACCGACTCGCCCCTCATCGCCGGCATCCGCAACCTCGCCGACAGCAACACCATCGACCTCGCGGGCAACACTCTCTTTCTCGTGCCCGCCGACCCCGTCAGCCAGCCCGCCCTCGTTGTCGGCGATGGACCAACTGCCCCGACATTGCTCGGCTTCGCGAGCTCGGCGGGCTTCGGCTTCGCGGATTCGGTCTTCGGGAAGATCCTCATCGCCACGCGCGACGTCGGCTCGTTCGTCGATCAGCGCCTCTACGTCGGCTCCAATACCCAGCTCAACGCCGACAGCATCGACGTCGGCGTTGCGGGCAGAGGTGGCCACCTCGAAGTGAACTCCCAGGTCCCGGGGCAGATCAGCACGCTCGGTGTCTTTGCCGGGTTCCGCGTCGGCATCGAGCCCGCCTCTGAGGCTCAGGTCACGGTTCAAGGCATCCCCGGCGCCACGCAAGCCACCATCAACCCCAACGGCGCCGGCCCCATCCACATCGGCGTCGGAGGCAACGGCTTCATGGGCATCTTCCCCGGGGGTCGTTTCGTCGGTGCCGCCACTGACTTCGCCATCGCTGTCCAGCCCGCCTCCACGGGCTTTGTCCTCCAGAGCAACTCCAACAACCTCTTCATTCTCAGCTCCCCGACCTTCAGCATCGGCCGCGGCGGCCTCGGGGGCTACGAAGTAGAGGGCGGAGCCAACGCAACCTTCAACGACGGCAACATCATCCTGGGCGAACTCCCCACCGGCACCGGCACCATCACCGTGAGAGGTGTGGGCTCAACCCTCACCCACAACCAGGCCGGCGGCAACGTCGCCGTCGGTGCCGCCGGCACAGGCGAT
>JBIPMO010000099.1:0-9860 GCA_044369085.1 Phycisphaerales bacterium | reverse complement strand
CGCACGAGATCGTGGGCAAGGCGGTGCGCCACGCGCTCGCCGCTGGAAAGCCGCTGGAAGAACTGCCGCTGAGCGACCTCCAGCGCTTCCATGCGTCGATCAGCCCGGATGTGTTCGGGCGGCTCAAACTCGAAGCGGTCATCGGGAAGCGGGATGTCCCCGGGGGCACAGCACCCCATCGCGTGCGCGAGGCGCTCGCCGACGCCAGGCGGCGGGCGGGCATCTAGCCAACAACGCGCGGCAGGATCAGTTCCACGATCACGAACACCAACACCGCCAGCCCGATCATCCCGAGGATGGTCTGGATGGTCATCAGCGCCACCTGCTTCCAGTAGTCGCGGAGGTCGGTGACGCGGACCGCCTTGTAGGCCATCGCGATGAAGAGCGCCAGCGGGCCGATGGTGAACCACCAGCCCCCGTGGAGCGGGAGCGGGTCCAGGAAGGGGGTCCAGGCGATGAGGATGCTCATGGCGACCCCTCCCCATCGCGGCGGCGTCGCGCGGGCGCGTGCCAGAGCGCATCGATGATGACGATCATGTTGAGCATGCCCGCCATCGCGGCGTAGAGGGAGCCGGCTTCGTTGACCAGCCCGAGCGATTTCTTGGAAGGTGCGGGCTTGCCGCCGTTCATCGCCGGATCGGGGTGTCCGCTTCGACGGATGTTCTGGCCGCCTTGCCGGACCTCCACCTTGAAATAGTTCTGATGGACTGCATCGGTGGCGAAGGCCACCGGCCCGACGCCCGCTTGGAGCACGAACCACCAGAAGTCCTCGCGGCGATCGACGGCGTCGATGCCCCCGATGAAAATTCCTCCCAGGAACAGCCCCATGACCCCGGCAAAGGCCAGCACCCCGCGCTTGACGTGCCCGAGGTACGCGTGACCAAGCCCTGGCAGGACCACCGCCAGCAGCCCCGCGACAGGTTGGAACTCGAGGTCGGGTCGGTTGCTCATGACGTGAAGGGGGGAGCCTACCCGAATGCGGACGGACCAGCGGGCCGAGGCTCGGGAATTTTCATGACGATTGGTGCGGAAAGGTGGTTGACAGCACGCCGCGCGTCAGTAGTGTACCGGCGCTCGCGGGACCCGGTGGACCCCCGAGTGATCTAGCGGGATCGACGGCTGCCGCACGTCGCGGCAGCCGAAGCACCAGTCGGCGAGGATGTCCATGGCTACGGACTTGCATCAGATCGTTGAACAGCCTGTTTGGACCGGCGGCGCTGAGGAGCCGAAGCCCGCGGAGCGCCCGTGGCTCGACGTGCTCGCGGCCTTGGGTGTCGCGCCGGCCTTCGTCGTTATGGAAGACGAGGACGAGGACGCCGACATCGAGGATGATGACGACGATTTCGAATGGGACGATGAGGAAGAAGAGTTCGAGGAAGGTGAAGAGGAGTTCGCCGACGACGAGTTCGAGGAACTCGAAGACGACGACGATCTCGACGACGACGAGGTCTGATCGATCCCGGCCGGGCCCGCCAGCATCGTGAGCGAACGTCGCGTCACGACGCTCCGGCGCGGCCCCCGCCGCGGCGACGGGCCAGGAGCACGCCGGATGACCAGTCCAGCACAGGGCGATCAGGCCGACCCACTCCGCAAGGCCGGGGAGGTCGTCGACCGTCGTACCGGGCTCGACCGCCGCCAGCTTCGCGAACAAGCCGCCGCGGCCGCGGGAGGGGGGGCAGCCGCCGAGACAGGTTTGGAGCGACGCCGAGGCCCGGGCCGACGACTCTCAGACTTCACCAAGAGCGCCGAAGAAGGCGAGATGAACAAGGAGCAGTTCCTGTTCCTCATGGCCATCGATGCCTTCAAGGCCGCCAACCACAAGACGTTCCCCTCGTGGACCGATGTGCTCGAGGTCATCCGCCTGCTCGGCTACCGCAAGACCTGCCCCAGCCAACTGACGCTGCCCAACGCCGAGGATTGGCAGGAAACTTCGGATGCGCCCGCGAACGTGCGCCGCATCCGTCCGGGCCAGTAGGGGGACGTGTCGGCGCGGCCGCGCCCAAGGCCGTTGCCCTCACTACGATGCGTCCCTTATGACCGAGCAGCCGAATCAGGAATCCCCTCATCACCTGGAGCAGCAGCGCCGCGCCAACCGCGACGCGATCGCCGGGCTGGGTGTCGACCCCTACGGGCAGCGGACCACCGGCGTCGTGACGATCGCGGCGGCCCGCCGCGCCTACGACCCCGCGGCCGATGCGGCCCGGCGCGAAGCGGAAGACCGTAAGAAGAAGGGCGAACTGGCGGAACTGCCCGCCGACCCGCGCCCCGTCGTGACCGTCGCCGGGCGCATCGTTCTCAAGCGTGATGGCGGCAAGCTCATGTGGTTCCAGGTCCGCGACTACACCAGCGGGCCCGATGCCGCGGCCGATGCGCCGGCGCTCCCCGCGGGCGGCAACCCGCTCATCGAGCCGGCCTGCGCTGTCAAGGACCTTCAGATCGCCGTCAGCAAGGCCGATGTCGCCGAACCGGGCTTTGAGGTTGCCAAGAACGTCGACATGGGCGACGTGGTCGTCGTCACCGGCCGCCTGATGAAGACCAAGACCGGTGAGGTGACGGTGTGGGCTTCGCGGCTGGCGCTCGCCTGCAAGAGCCTCACGCCCCCGCCCGAGAAGTGGCAGGGGCTGACGGATGTCGAGATCCGCTACCGCCGCCGCTACACCGACCTCTGGTCCAACCCCGAGACGATGCGAGCGTTCGTGCTCCGCTCGAAGCTCGCGGGAGTGATCCGCCGCTTCCTCGATGCTCGCGGCTTCCTGGAGGTCGAGACCCCCGTGCTGCAGACCTTGGCGGGCGGGGCCGCGGCCCGGCCGTTCGTCACGCACATCAATGCGCTGGACATCGACCTGTTCATGCGCATCGCCCCCGAGCTTTACCTCAAGCGTCTGCTGGTCGGCGGCATGCCCCGCGTCTTCGAGTGGTCGCGCAACTTCCGCAACGAGGGCATCGACAAGACCCACAACCCCGAGTTCACCATCATCGAGTTGTACGAGGCCTTCGGCGACTACAACACCATGCGTGAGCTGACCGAGAGCCTGTTCCGCGAGTGCGCCCGCGAGGTCAGCAGGCATCAAGCCATCGAGCCATCCAGCCACCACGGGCCGGACACGCTGGTGCTGCCCTACGACACCCTGATGATCGATTACGCCCGCCCGTTCGAGGTCATCACCTACGAGGGTCTGTTCGAGAAGGCGCTGGGGCACTCGATGCACGACAAGGAGCGCGTGCTCGCGTCGGCGCAGGCTCGGAAGTTGCCCATCAAGAACAAGCAGGGCATCGCGCTCGACCACATGCTGCTGGTCAACGAACTGTTCGATGAGGCGGAGGCGGCGTTGGATCCGGCCCGGCCCACCTTCGTCATCGATTATCCGGCCGCGTTGTGCCCGCTCACGCGGCCCAAGCCCGGGCGGCCCGAGGTCGCGGAGCGCTTCGAGCTCTTCATCGGCGGGTTCGAGATGGCCAACGCCTACACCGAGTTGAACGACCCCGACATCCAGGAAGCCAAGTTCCGCGAGCAGCTCGCGGGGGTGGACGATGAGGAATCCACCTTCCGCAACTTCGATCAGGACTTCATCGATGCCCTCAAGGTCGGCATGCCCCCGGCGGGCGGGCTGGGCATCGGCCTCGAACGCCTGCTCATGGTGGTCATGAACCAGCGGACCATCCGCGATGTGCTGCTTTTCCCGCTGATGCGGCCGGTGGAGTGAAGGGCCGATCGCTCGGCGAGGCGGTACCATCATTGCATCGGAAACACACGGAGCCGTCACATGTCGACATCGCAAGGATTGCGAACCCTTTCCGCCACGCTCGCCGCCGCATCGGTCATGGCTCTCGCCCCGCTCGTTCATGCCGACGAGCCGCTGAGCAATCCAGTCCAGATCACCTTCCCGGACAAGTTCCTTCGTGCCGGCGAGGCCTACTTCAACCCGGATGCCACCTGGATCATCTTTCAGGCGATCCCGCGCCCGCCCGCCGATGCCGCGCCGAGCACGGTCTACAGCATGTATGTGGCGCGGCTTCGTCGTGATGGTGACGGGCGTGTCAGCGGCATTGAAGAGCCGATCCTGATCTCGCCCGCCGAGTCGGCCAACACCTGCGGCTACTTCCACCCGCTCGAGCCCTACCGCGTCATCTTCGGTTCGACGCTCACGCGGCCATCGGCCGAAGCCCCCGCGGGCTACCAGCGCGGCACCTCCACCTACGCGTGGCAGTTCCCGACCGAGATGGAGGTCATCACCCGCGTGGTGCCGCAGATCTACTACGAGAAGAATCCCAAGCTGACGACCGACATCGACTGGCCCGAGAAAGAGTCCGAGCCGACGCCGATCTGGTCGCGCAAGGGCTACGACGCCGAGTGTTCCTATTCGCCCAATGCTCGCCACATCGTCTACACCCGCGTCGACCCTGAAACCCTCGACCCGGACATCTACGTCTACGACACCAAGACCAAGACCCACCGCCCGCTCGTGGTGCACAAGGGCTACGACGGTGGCCCGTTCTTCTCTCCCGATGGCTCGCTCATCTGCTACCGGTCGGACCGCAAGGGCAACGACCTCCTGCAGCTCTACATCGCCGAGCTGACATTCAGCGATGACGGTCAGGTTCTTGGAGTCAAACGCGAGGCACAGGTCACGGATAACGAGCACGTCAACTGGGCCCCGTTCTGGCACCCCTCGGGCGAGTACCTCCTCTACACCACGAGCGAGCAGGGCCACCGGAACTACGAGATCTACTCGATCGAGGTGCCCATCGGAATCCGCCAGGGCGTCCTGCCCGCCGACCTCAAGAAGCGCCGCATCACCAGTTCCGATGGCTTCGACGGCCTGCCAGCGTTCTCGGCAGCGGGGGATCTGCTCATGTGGACCAGCCAACGCGGGCCCAAGCGAGCGGATGAAGATCGCCCTTCGAGCCAGCTCTGGATCGCGCGGCCCGGCGATCTGGCTCCCTGAGCATCCGCGGGTGCCTCGGCGGCGAAAGCGATGAACGAGTCGCCGCCCGCAGCCCTAGGATCCACGCATGACCCGTCCCCGCCGCTATGTGGTCGGAATCTCCGGTGCCTCCGGGGCGCTCTACGCCCGGGCGGTGGTCCGGGGCATCCTGTCGTCAGGGGCCGAGTGCCACCTCTGCGTGACGCCCTACGGGGCCCGGCTGCTCCACGATGAACTGGGGATCGAGCGCCTCGACGAGGCCGCCTTGCACGAGTTCGCGGGCCTCGGATCCGACGACGTTCGCCTTGCCGCTGGCGAATCCCGCCGCCTCTTCTACTACCCCCCCCGCGATGTCGGGGCCGCGATCGGGTCGGGCTCGTTCCGCCACGATGGCATGGTGATCGTTCCCGCCAGCAGCCACACCCTCAACTCGATCGCGATGGGCACCGGCGACACGCTGGTGACGCGGGCCGCCGCGGTCGCTCTCAAGGAACGACTCCCGCTGGTGATCGCCCACCGCGAAACCCCGCTTACGCTGATCGATATCCGAGCCATGGAGACGCTGACCCTCAGCGGCGCGATCATCGCCCCCTGCAACCCGGGCTTCTACCTGCTGCCGCGGAGCGTGGATGATGTCGTGAACTTCGTCGCCGCCCGCCTGCTGGACCTCTTGCGGGTCGAGCACACGCTCAAGGTTCGCTGGGATGAGTTCCTGGCGGAGCAGGACGCGGCAGGGGCGCCGAGGCATGAGACGGCGGGGGAGTAGGCGCTTTCGCACGCGCCGAGGCTCGGAGCACTCGCGGTTCCGGCAGTCGCGCGGTCAGTTGCTTGCCAGCAGCGGCGCTGAGGCTTGCACCGTCCAGAATAACTGACAAGATGCCCGCCTTGCCCTCGAAAGGTCCAACCATCCAGCGCCCTCCGGGGCCTCTTCCCGCGGTAGATCCGCGGCCGATGCTGCTGCTCGCGTTCTCCGACATCAAAGTTGCCCATTCGGTGTTTGCTCTTCCCTTCGCCGCGCTGGGAGGCGCCCTTTCAGTCGGCCCCACCCCCCAAGTTCCAGCACGCCTCGGAGGGATGTTCACCCTAGTCATTGCCTGCATGTTCTTTGCCCGGACGTGGGCGATGCTGGTCAACCGCCTCGCTGACTGGCGCTTTGACCGTGACAACCCGCGAACCGCTCGGCGGGTGGTCGCTTCCGGTCGACTCTCGCCCGCGCAGGGTTGGGCCGTCGCTCTGGGGTGCGCCGCCGCCTTCGTGCTCGCCACGCTGGGCTTTCTTGCCTTGTTTTCGAACCCCTGGCCCGCTCTGCTCAGCCTCCCCGTCCTTGCCTGGATCGCTGCATACTCGTACACGAAGCGCTTCACAGCCCTGTGCCATGTCTTCCTGGGCGGGGCTCTGGCTGCCAGCCCGATCGCCGCCGCCATCGCCGTCCGTCCCGAGGTCCTCGCCACCCCGTTACTCGCCCCGGCCTCTGCCATCCTTCTGCTCGCCGCCTTCGTCCTCCTCTGGGTCGCGGGCTTCGACATCGCCTACGCCCTGCAGGACATCGACTTTGACCGCCGCGCCGGGCTGCACTCGATCCCGGCCCGGCTGGGTGTGCGCGGTGCCCTGTGGGTTTCGCGGCTGATGCACGCGGCCGCGCTGGTGTCGCTCGCGATGGCGGCCCGCGCCGAGCCGCGATTTGGCATCATCTTCGACACCGCGGTCGTCGGCGTGGGTCTGCTGCTGCTGGTCGAGCACGCTGTCCTGATCCGCCGCGGTGTCGCAGGGCTCCCGCTGGCGTTCTTCACGATCAACGGGATCGTTTCGCTCACACTTGGAGCCGCGGGGGTGCTGGACCTTCTCCTGTAATCCAGGCACGAACGGGTCCCGGGCAGTCTGGCTACCATCCCCGCGTGACCCAGCGCGACAAGCCCAGCCCGATGGCCAAACGTGTCGCCGACGCCCAGGAGCGGTTCATCGCCGCCTGGGGGCAGATGGGCAGCGCCTGGGGGATCTCGCGCACCATGGCTGAGATCCACGCTCTGCTCTACATCACGGGGGATGCGCTCAACACCGATGATGTGATGGAACGCCTGCAGATTTCCCGAGGCAACGCGTCGATGAGCCTCCGGGCTCTCCAGGACTGGGGCATCGTCACCCGGGTCCATCGACGCGGGGACCGCAAGGAATACTTCGAAACCGAGCGCGATGTCTGGGCCCTGTTCAAGACCATCGCCCGTGAGCGCAAGAAACGCGAGCTCGACCCTGTGCTCGCCCTGCTCTACGAGATTCGCGACCTGACTGGCGTGCCCGCCAAAGCCCCTTCGGCCACCTCGACGGCCGCCACCGCCGTCGGCGGAGCCGATGATGCCGCTCTGCTCGCCCGGCATCACGAGCGGCTCGACGGCATGCTCGAGTTCATGAGCACCCTTGAGAAGATCAGCGCCCTCATGGTCAGCCCGGAGGGTGCCGGGCTGCGCGAGGCGGTGCAGAGCCTGACCCCCGACATCGATGGCCGCGGCGCATAACCCCGGCAAGTGAATCCGCCGGTTCACCTGCGCGATCTCGGGAAAACGACGCACTGAAGGGCGTTGCCCCGCGCGCTGGTGACCTGATTCCCGTCCACTCTCCGAACATGCCCCGCGCGGGCCCCGGATGGTGTTCGCGCGCCCCGGCACGGCCCCTCCGCTCGCCGGGAGCGCGGATCTGGGTTGCGCGGCTCGCTCGTCAGGGCGGGCCGCGCTTTCAGTGGCGGTGCCAGAGCGCGGTACAAAGGCGGCGTGGCCCACGACCCCACCGTTCTGCCGCCAAACCTCCCCGTCCCAACGGACGACGGGGCGGCTCTGCATCTGCTGCACTCGGCCGTTCCAGAGGTGGACTTGGCTTCCACCGCGGGTGGAACCGTCGACCTCGCCGCCGCAGCACGCGACCGCGCGGTGTTCTTCTTCTACCCCCGGACGGGCGTTCCGGGCCGGCCGCCGCCGCGCCTGGGCGATGGCACCGAGTGGGACCTGATCCCCGGCATGCGCGGCTGCACACCGCAGTCCTGCGGGTTCCGCGACCTGCATGAGGAGTTTCGATCCCTCGGCGTGTCCGTCTACGCCGTCAGCACGCAGACCACCGACTACCAGCGAGAGTTCGTCGAGCGGAACCACATCCCCTTCCCGGTGCTCAGCGATGCGGGCCTGGCCCTCACGCTCGGCCTGGACCTGCCGCGCATCGATATGCCCGTCGAGGCGGGCGGCCCGCCCACGCTCATCCGACGCATGGCCTGGTATTGCGAGCGCGGACGCATCCGCAAGGTCTGGTACCCGGTGTTTCCGCCGAACGAGAACGCCGCGCGGGTGCTCGCGTGGCTGCGCGAGCGGCGTGCCATCGACCTTCGAACGCGTGGCGCGGACCATGATGCCTTCGTCAGGGAGGAACTGACGAGGAACTGGGGCTCGACTCGGATCTGGTCGCTTGGTCGAGCGTTCGAGGCCGACCAGTTGCCCGGATTCGTGGCGCACGTCGATGGCAGCCCCGTCGGGCTGATCACCTATCAGCCGAACCACGGCGGGCACCAGTGCGAGATCGTCACGGTCAGCAGCCGCTTGGAATCGCGTGGAGTTGGCGAGCATCTGCTCGAAGCCGCCGCCGATGCGGCGCGTGATGCGGGCTGCATCCGCGCGTTCCTGACGACCACCAACGACAACCTGCGTGCGCTGGGCTTCTATCAGAAGCGGGGCTGGCGCATCGCTCGGCACTACGCGGGCATGATCGACCAGGCTCGCCGGCACCACCCCGTCATCCCGCGCGTCGGGCTCAATGGCATCCCGCTGCGCGATGAGATAGAACTGGAGCTATGGCTGCAGGCTCCAAAGGATCATCCATGACAACGCGCCTGGAAGTGACCAAGACCTACAAGATGTTCATCGGCGGGCAGTTCCCACGCAGCGAGTCCGGGCGCTCGCTGGAGGTGAAGGACACCGAAGGTCGCTCGCTGGCGCACGCGTGCATGGCATCGCGCAAGGACCTCCGCGATGCGGTGGTGGCCGCCCGTAACGCCTTTGAAGGGCCGAGCGGCTGGCCCCGTCGCAGCGCCTACAACCGTGGCCAGATCCTCTACCGGCTTGCCGAGATGCTGGAGGGAAAGAAACGCGAGTTCTTCGAAGCGATCGAGGCCGTGGGCACGAACGCTCCTTCCAAGCCCAAGTCACGCGCGAAGGTGAAGCAGCCGAGCGCCGAAGATGAGGTCGCCGCGACCATCGACCGCCTGATCGCCTACGCGGGCTGGGCCGACAAGTTCTCGCAGGTGCTGGGATGCCACAACCCCGTGGCCGGGCCGTACTACAACTTCACTGTCCCTGAGGCGACGGGTGTCGTGTGCGTGGTTGCGCCGGATGCCCGCCCGCTGCTGGCGCTCGTGTCGCTGCTCGCGCCGGCATTGTGCGCGGGGAACACCGTTGTGGCGGTCGCCTCATCGGCGAACCCCATCCCGGCGTGCGTGCTCGGCGAAGTGTGCGCAACGAGCGATGTTCCGCCCGGCGTGATCAACATCCTGACGGGCGAGCGCGGCGAACTGCTGCCCCACATCGCGGGCCACCGCGAGATCGACGCGGTGCACGCGGCGAACCTCAGCGCCGATGAGGCCCGGGTGCTGCGAGCCGGCACCGCCGAGAACATCAAACGCGTCACCGTGCGCGAGCTTGCCGACGCCCAGTGGTTCGATGGCGAACAGTCGGCGGGCCCGTGGTGGATCGAGCGCTTGGTCGAGATGAAGACCATCTGGCACCCGGCCGGGGCGTGAGCGGAGCCCGGTGCTTTGCTTCACTCATGGCGGCAATTGCTGCCGCTCGCGAGTTTGCTGCCCAAGCGGCATGATGCTGAGACTTGCCTACAAGGGAGCCCGAGAGCGGCTGAGTAAATCGCTGCTTCACGATGCTCGCGACCGAGTTCGCGGCTCAGACCCGA
>JBIPMO010000363.1:0-2897 GCA_044369085.1 Phycisphaerales bacterium | reverse complement strand
GGTGACGAACGCGCGACCCTCGGCGGCGATCTTGGCTCGGAGGGTGGCGGGCATGGAACCGGCATTGGAGCTGGGGGTCGATCGAGCGGTCAGCGCCACATCCGCGGCCGCGGCAGCGCGGTCCATGCACTCGGCATCCAGCCCCGGGACATCCCGGAGCAGGGAGGCCAGTTCAGCCTCATCCTGAGGCGACAGCCCGAGAACTGCTCGGTCTGCGAGCAGGTCCATCAGCCTGTCCGAGATGGGGAAACCGCCTGACTTCACGTCACCGACTCCAGGGAAGGGCCTTTCTTCTTTCGTTGTTCGAGGATCTCTCGGATGCGGATCAAGCCTCGACGGGCGTGGGTTTTGACGGTTCCGAGGGGCAAACCGGTGGCATCGGCGATCCGCTCGTGGGACAAACCGTGGCAGATCGAGAGCCGAAGGACGCGTTGCTGCTCCTGGGAGAGCATTTGCAGGGCTTCGGCGGCGATGGCGGCATCGTCGCTCAGATCGACCCTGGCGGGCTGGGAATCATCGCGTCCGGCGCCCACATCGGGCAGCGGCTGGTCGTCGAGGCGTCGAGCGGCCTTGCGGCTGCGGTCGATCAGACGGCGGCGGGCGATCATGGCGATGAAGGTGGCTTCGGAGGCCACCTGCGGGTCGTAGCGGCCCGCGGACTTCCAGACCTCGGTGAAGATCTCCTGGACGGCGTCCTCGGCATCGGCATCGCCCGGTGAAAAGCGCCGCGCCAGCGACCACACCAGCCCGCCGTACTGGTCGAGCACCCCGGTGATCGCCGAGGGATCGTTCGAAGCGACGCGTTGGAGCAGAGTCAATGCCACGGCGTGGGCGGATTGTACTGACTCTCGCGGCCTTCGCGGGGCCTGGGGCACCAAAGAACAGGCCCGGGCCGAAGCCCGGGCCTGCGAAAGAGATCCGCGAGATCGTGCAGGAGACCCGCGACTTACTGGCGGGGCATGATGACGGTGTCGATGACGTGGATGATGCCGTTGCTGGTCTTGATGTCGGTCTTGGTGACGGTGGCCATGGTGGTGGGCATCTTGCTGTTGCCGATGGTGACCTTGCCGTCCTTGACGATGATGTCGAAGGTCTGGCCCTGGAGGGTGGCCGACGACTCCTTCATCTTGGTGACCTGCTCGGCGGTGACCTCGCCGGCGATGACGTGGTACTTGAGGATCTGGGTGAGCTTGTCCTTGTTCTCAGGCTTCAGGAGCTCTTCGAGGGTGCCCTTGGGGAGCTTGGCGAAGGCCTCATCGGTGGGGGCGAAGACGGTGAAGGGGCCCTTGCCCTTGAGGGCGCCGACCAGGTCGCAGTGGGTGAGCGCGGTGGCGAGGGTCTTGAAGTTGCCGGCGGCGACGGCGGTGTCGATGACGTCCATGCTCTTGGCGGCCTCGGCCTTCATGGCGTCTTTGGCAGCGCCGGCGGGTTTCTCATTGCCGCCCGCGAAGGCGAACCCGGCGACGGCACACAGAGCGATGACCGAGAGGGGAGCAAACTTCTTCATTGGCGAATCTCCTGCGTTGTGGTTCTGACACGACCGCGGCCCGCACGAACGGCGGTTTCCTCGCGGCGTATGGCAATTGACTTCGGCATACCGTGGTTCTCGGATGCAGGGTGAACGGCTCTTTCCCCGGTTCAGGCGTGCTTTCGGGGGCATTTGCGGGCCAGGATTGCGCGGATTCCTGCTCGACAGTAAGAACTCCGCCCCACGAGCACGAACCGCAAGGGGGGTGGTGTCCACGATGGTTTCGTTCAGCGGGTGGCGAAGCCCGCCCGTTCGAGCACATCCCGGCAGGTGCCGAACGGCGCGTAGGCGAGCAGGCGGCGGAGCTTGGCCTCGGTGTGCTTCATCCCGATGTAGCACTTGAACTTGCGGTGCGGCGGCATGGGCACACGCGGGCAGTCGGTCGCGAAGTCGCGCGGGTGGAGGTAGACGACGGTGGCCCGGCCCGCGGCAGCTTCCTGCCGCAGGCCGTAATGGATCAGCGATGAGGGGAGCAGGCGCATGTAGCCGCCACCGCAGTAGCACAGCTTCTTGGGCCCGAAGCGAGCGATCGACATCGGGAGTTCGGGCAGCGTGCGCCCCGATGGCGCGGTGATCATGTGCGGGCCCGGGGTGCACTCGTACCCGCCGTGACCGCGAGCGGCGGGGAAGAGCGAGGCGTCGTAGGTGAGCCCGTGGTCGAGCAGCACATCAAAGGCCCACTCGGCCCCCTGTGTGATCGAGAAAGAGGGCGCGCGAAATCCGCGGATGTCGGCGGCGGAAGGGTTCGTCAGCGCCCCGCGGATCGCGGCGAGCGAGTCGGCGATGTCCTTGGAGAACACCTCGGGGGTCAGCTCGTACACCTTGCGGTGCCAGAACGAGTGCGTGCCGAGTTCATGCCCGGCATCGGCGATGCGGCGGACGAGGGCAGGGTGCTTGTCTGCGATCCAGCCGAGCATGAAGAAGGTGGCACGCGTCTTCGCATCGTCGCAGATCTTGAGGATCAGGTCGGTGTAGCGCTCGACGAGCGATGACTCGGCCGAAAGCTTGGGCCAGAGGGATGGATCCTCGACTGCCTTGACCTCGACGATGTGGAACCAGTCTTCGATGTCGAAAGACAGCGCGTGGAGGAGGCCGTGAGGCCGCGAGGCCGCGAAGTCACCGAGACCGGGATGAGTGGAGGTTGCTGTCATCGAGTCGTGCCCCCGTACATCGTCATGCCCGCGTACATCGCGTAGGCGAAGGTGAGGAAGATGGCCGACTTCAGGAGGGAAGCGGGGAGGCTCGATTGCTTGCGGAGCCATGCGATCGCGCATGAGAGGGTGAAGGCAGTCGACGTGATCCACACCGTGCTGAGCGTCATGACGATGCGCGGCGGCCCTTCGGATTGTGGGCCAGGGATCAGGAGGAA
>JBIPMO010000399.1:0-2528 GCA_044369085.1 Phycisphaerales bacterium | reverse complement strand
ATCCGCCGTGGGGAGCTCGATTGGTGCGGATGCGCGGCCCGGGATTTCGATACGCACGGAGTACAGGCGGGCCGCGACCCCGCCGCGTTCCGCTGGTGTGAGTGAAGGAGTGATCGCGACGTCGCCCTGCCACGCATCCGCGAGCGTGATGCGGCATCGAGCGGCCTCCGCGCCGCTGCTCGTGTCGGTGATGATGATGTCCGCGGCGAGGCCCGCGAGGGCGTTGCTGCGCAAGCCGATGCGGATGGGAACGGGCTGCCCGGCGTGGGCAAGTCCGGGCGGTGGGTCGGCGACGATCCGGATAGAAGGGGTGTCCGATGCGTGGCCGAGCGGCACCGCGAAGAGCCGCACTCCGCGGGCGCGCAGCGATTCGGCAAGGCCCGCGGGTGGAGCCCCGGTCGTGTCGCGGCCATCGGTCAGGAGGACAACATCGCGCGGGGTCGGCGGCGCGGTGCTGGTCGCGGCTGCGATCTCGAGCATCCCTTTCCAGAGATGCGTGGCAGCGCCATCGGGCACGAGCGTCGCGGCCTGCTCGCGCGTGAGACGGCTCAGTTGTTCATCGAGGCGCCTGTAGGTGGGGGGTGCTTCGCGCTCGGCTAGATCCGGCGAAGCAATCGGCGCGAGCCAGGTGTCGCTGACGCGCTCGAGCCGCGTGATGCCCGGAGCGGCCGAGTTGTCGCAGAGCGACATGGAAGAAGAGCCGTCGATGACGATGTCGATGGGCCGCGTGGCGGGCTGATTGCTCGGGGACCATGCCCCGGGGGATGCCAGGACGAGCGCTGCGCCGGAAACTGCGGCCAGACGCACCGCGACGAGCCACCAAGGCGTGGCGCGGGCCGCGGCGCCGCGGAGCGTGGCCAACGCCGCGATGCCGGCGAGCGAGAAGATCAGCCACAGCGCGGCGGCGGGCGCGAAGTTGATGAAGCCCGTCGCGATGACCATCATGTGGCGGTCCTCCGCGAGAGGAGCCGCATCACGCCCGATGACGCTGCGATGAACGATTCAACGGCGGCGAGCGCGAGAGCCGCGAGAAGAAGCCAGGGCCACAGCGGGATGCGCTGCATCGCGATGAGATCGGGGTTGCCCGCGATGATCGAATCCGCCGAGGTGGGTGACGGATCTGGATCTGCGGCGCGGGGATCGCTCTCCCGTTGATCGATGTTCACCGCGACGCGGTCGATTGCGCCGGATTGATCGCTCGGCAACGAAGCGAAGCCGGGAGCTATCGCGAGGGTGCCCGCGGCGATCTCATCACCAACCACGAGCGAGGCCGTGTCCGCATGCTCGGCATCCGTCGCGGCGGACATGCGCGCGATGAGCACCGGGAACCAAGGCGATGCGGTCAGGGGCGGGGAGGTCGAGGCGGGGTCGATCATGAGTGCGGCGAGGCGGCCCGAATCGCCTGAGGAGATGGCCAGGACTGGTGCATCGGGCGATCCGAACGCGATCTGAGCGGGTGGCACCCGTGGGAGCGGAGCGGCAGCGCCGAACGCGATGGCGGCTCGTTCGAGACCGAGCGCGGCTTCTCGGATGGCTTGCGGCCCGCTGAACTCGCCCCGCGCTGAAGGTGGAACGGGCTCCGAATCGCTCGGCGCAGTTTGAGCCCAACTCGCGAGCGAGGTCAGGGTTGCGAGCGAGGGCTCATCGAATGCGATCGCAACGATCCCTCGCCCGCGTGCCATACGCTCGCGGAGCGCATCGATCGCGACGCGATCGAGAGCAAAGGGCGAGACCAGCACGATGCACGAAGCCTGCGCGAGCCGGCTGGCGCTGAGGGAGGCGGGCCTTTCGACCGTGATGTCCGGCTCTGACCTCGGGTCGCGTTCGAGCATCGCGGCCGCGAGCGCGGCGCGGGTGTGCCTGATCAACTGGAAATTAGGGGCATCGGTCACGATCAGCGATGCGGGCCGGCGAACATCCAACAGCGCGTGAAAGGTGTCATCAGGGGCAAAGTCATCGGGCGTCAAACTCGCCGTGAGTCGCTGGGTGCCCTGCTCGTGAAGCACCAGCGACGCGCCGAGCCAGGACTCGCCGAAGGGGGGGATGTCGCCCTGCGCGATCTCATCGGGTTCTCCCGGGATTCGGAAAGTCACGACGGCTCGGCGAGAATCGGGAGCGAAGTTTCGGACCAGCGCCTCGACCCGCATCGGCGCCCCGGGCGAGATCGTTGCGGGGGATGTTCTCAGCGCGGACACGGCCATGTTGCTCGCTGGGCCATCGGGCAACAGGCGGAGCCACTGGATCGGCATTGTCGCTCCAATGCCCGCGAGGGCCAACGCGTCCGCGCTGTCAAACCCCTGCATGTCACTGAGCACCACGATGCGGCGACGGGCGTGTGTATCACTTTGAGTCCCGCTCAGGAGAGCGGCGGCGCTGGAGACGGCTTCGCCGAGGTCTCCGTGTTCGAGTGTCAGCTGCGCGCTCGTAAGCTCGTGACGCAGCGCCTGAAGGTTGCTTGTCAGGGCCGGCAGCAGAGGCATCGGGCTGCGGCGCGACAGGACGATCGCGGCGCGGTCCACGCCCGGGGT
>JBIPMO010000404.1:0-2912 GCA_044369085.1 Phycisphaerales bacterium | reverse complement strand
GCTAATCCGGTTAATTTTTTATAATGTGACACTCGTAAGCTTGATTCCATCGTATGCAATAAGGAATCAGCAATGAAAATTCCAGCTCCACTCTCAGAGGTTAGCTGTGGAATGGGCTGTGAAGCTCTGCCGTATAGATTACGTGCCCTTGCGAATGATTTTGCATCTAAACCATCTAGATTAGTAAAAATACCAGCGGCAATACCCCGCCTAGTTTTTCGAGCCGCCAGTGCAACAACAGGACGGTCGCTCGGGTATCGTTCGCCATGTGTCGACATGAGTACTTTACCAATATTCAAAAGTGCGACCTGAAGACCTTTCGCATGAGCCATAATAGGGCCATACTTTCCCGCAATATGCAGCTCAACATCAAAGATGTTAGACCCATCAAGTTTTTGGAGCATATGTGCAACATCATTGAGTGTTGCTGAGAGCGATACGCTTTCAAGTGGAATAGTGTCTCCAGCTTGTTGTAATTTCAAAGAAAGAATATAGCTTTCGACTAGGTCGATACCAGTATCGGCGATCAACTCAATGTCTGCTATCTTTGAAATATCGCTTGTCATGCGTGCAAGCTCAGCAGATCTAGAAGCTTGTATAAGAGGACGTTTCATCTGTTCGGCAAGTGCCAAGAGTAGACGAATAGAATCGTCATCAACATGCTTCGAATGAAAAGAATGTGCAGTCACGACTGAATCTACCCCCGTAGTTAACGTATGAGTAGTATAGCGTATTCCCTAGTGATTATGGAACAAAAACTAGATTAGGCAGAATGATTGTATTAAAGTCAGGGATAAATTGAGGTGATTCTGTGGATACTTGAAGAGTTTTGTCACGCAATGGCACAATGATCATAGAACCTTGTTTATCTTTGACAATCTCGCCATCAAGACGTACGCCAGTTACAGATTGTACTTTTTCTGCCTTATATGGCGTTACTTTAATTTTTCCTGCTTTGACTTGAGAATCAAACGTCCTCACTACATTTGCATAATTATTGCTTGTAACGGTAAATCGTAGTGCAACTGGCAAAGAAGATTGTATTCCAGGAACAAAACCCGGATTTAATGCTCCTGAAAGAGGGATATTTGTCTTTGCGGTTTCATCAACATAGGCACTCCAGGTCTTAGGATAGCTTATAGAAACACTTCCATAGGTAGCTGGACCAGCATATATACGAAGCGGGTTTTTTTCTTTCTCGGCAAACTCTTTATCTTTCTTTTCCGTGTTAGCTTGTTCAGCCTCTGTAACAGCAACTGAAATTTTTTCGTCAACATTATTCTTGTAATCTTGGCGTCCCGTAAAAGCCCAAATACCAAAGCCCAAAGCACCAAATGCTAGTACGACGGCAACAACAAAGGCTATAAGCCATGAATCTACGCTACCCCTTTGATCTAGATGCTTCATATAGCTTATGGTAACATAACGGATCTTTTGCTACCAGCACGAGTAAGCTTTTATAGTTCTAACTTTTTGATGGTGTTTTCGGCTTGTTTTAAATACGCTTCAAGATCCTTGGTAAGTTTCAACGCATGCTCATAATGCGCAACTGCCTCGTCGACATCAAGGTTATCTCCATCAAACCAAAGAAGTGCTTCATCAAGTTCAGCTTTCAATGTTTTAAAATGTAAATCTACTTTTTTGGTCATAGCTATATTGTACCTTTTAATTTTGTAATCTTTTCTATGCTCGCGAGCAGTGAGCCGTCCTGAAAACGCATTGTAATTTTTTCGTCTACCAACACATCATCCACGGACCGTACTATGCGTTTGTCGCTACTCATTATCTGTGCATAGCCTCTCTTTAAAATCAATCGAGGGTCATAGCTCTTTAAGCGCTCACGAAGCTGTACGATATTTTGGTGTTCATATAGTACTCGATCAAGAGTTTTGTTATGTGCCTGCTCAATATGAATCTTTAATGACGTACGTACAATATTTATGCTGTGCAATAGAGATTGTTGGCATGCTTTCAACTGTGTTTCATATTGTGCAATGGTAGCATTTCTATCTGGAACTAGTAATTCGGCTGCATTGCTTGGAGTGCTTGCGCGTCTATCGGCAGCTCTCTCGGATAAGCTAACGTCAACTTCGTGACCAATTGCAACAAGAGTTGGGATACGACTTGCAGCGATTGCTCGCACGACCTGTTCAGTGTTAAAAGCCTGTAAATCGTCAGCGCTTCCACCTCCTCTAGTTATGACGATGGCATCAAGTTTTTCAGCATATGTATTTAAGGTATCAAGTGCCTTAATAATCTGCGCTGGAGCAGCAGTACCTTGAACTTGAGACTCAGCATGTACAATTTCAAGTCCACCCCAGCGTGCGGCTAATATCTTCATGAAATCAGCATATGCTGCTGATTCGCTTGATGCTATGAGCCCTATACGCACTGGTGGATATGGAATTGTACGCTTGCGTTCATCTAAAAATAATCCCTCTTTTGTCAGTTTCGCTTCAAGCAATGCGGCCGCCTTCATCAGTGATCCTTCACCAACAGGTTTTAAAGACTGAACAGTAATTGAAAAGCCAAAGGTTGAATGCAAACGCGGTATGCCATGCACCTCCAGTAGCATGCCGTCCTCCAACGGTCCAGGTAGCATGTACACAGTTCCAAAAAACCGAACGCTCGCCGTGTCATCCTTGAGATCAAAATATACCCACTTCCCTTTACTAACTCGAAAATTAGCAAGCTCACCAGTTATTGAAACTGTTGGATAGGCATACTCAATAGTCTGATTAAAAATAGCGACAAAATCGCTTACCGTAAAGGCCGGACTCATAGCTTGTGAGATCTAAGATTTTTATTATAAAAAAAGTAACCTGGAGGTAATTGAATCGCGACTGACAGAACACGGTACATTACAGTCACGGGAATACTAACACCAGGACTGACTCCTGTTGCTGCTAGTA
>JBIPMO010000362.1:0-2914 GCA_044369085.1 Phycisphaerales bacterium | reverse complement strand
GAGGAAGTCAGTCTGATCCTCGGGGAGGTAGCCGAACTTCTGGAGGCCAAAGCCCAGCCCGCGCCCGGCGCCGTGCCCGTTGGCAATGGCCACGAGCGACTGGATCATGTGGTAGCCATCGGTCTGCGGATGGGCGTAAGGATTCACGAAGGCGATGATGCGGTCCATGCGGTAGGGGTTGGCCCACACCAGCCCGGCGAAGGCGGCAGCGCCGAGCGGGATGAGCATCGCGAGCTGCCAGAGGCGGGCCCCGCCCGCGACCAGCACCGCGCAGCCGCCCATCGCGATGAGCACGCCCGTCCCCAGGTCTTCCTTGGCGACGATGCCCGCGATAGGAACGACAATCGCCAGGCCCAGCAGCAGCCCGGCGCGGAACTCGTGCATGCGATTGGCCCGCCAGACGACAAAGCCCGCGATCACGAGCATCAGCCCCCACTTGGCGATCTCCGATGGCTGGAACGAGAAGGTCGTGCCCGGCATCTCGATCCAGCGGTTCGAGCCGTTGCGCGGGCTCGCGAAGGGCGGGATGTAGGCCAGGGCGAGCAGCCCGATCATGCCCACGAAAATCCACGGCAGGGCCCGGCGGAGGCGGTCGGAGGCGGCCCAGCGAGCCACCGGCAGCCGAGCCGCGATGAGCATCGCCAAGGTGGCTATGACCGCGTAGGCCGAAGCACGCGAGAAAAGGATCGATCCGGCGGTGATGGCCTGCTGCGGGTCGGTGGCCACCCGCATCCCCGCCGAGTTGACCATCACGACCCCGATCGCCAGCAGGGCCATGGCGCAGAGCGTGAGGATGTCGCCGGGTCTGAGCATCTGATCACTATCGGACGTGGGCAAAATCCCCCTGTAGAAAGCGATCGCGAAGGAACTCGCGCCCCCGGTTGGGCGCATCGACCATCGGCGGCCCGGGCGTTCCCGGCCCGCCTGAGGAGAGAGAGCCATGCGAGCGTTCACATCGATCCTGACGGCCGCAGCGGTGGGGGGGACCCTGGCCTTGTTGTTCCCGGCCGGTGGGACCGCGCTGGCCCAGTGGGGCTTGCCCTACTCCTACTCTGCCCGGCAGGTTCGGCCCCAGGTACTACCCCGGGCGGTTCAGATCGACGGGTATGCGGTTCGCGCCGGCGGGCTGACGATCACGCGATACTCGGCGGCCACGTGGAGCTACGGGTCCACGGGCCCGTACCCGGTGTTCCTGGGCGGCGGCTACCGCCAGTGGACGAATCCGGGCCTGCCCCGCTCGACCGAGCGGGCCGAGCCGAGCGTGAAGCAGTTCCGGGACTGGCAGCGCGAGATGTGGATGCGGCGGCGGTGAGCGCGCGGCGGGGTCGCGGGAGGTCATTCTCCGCGCGGTCCATCAGCGTAAGAAGGGCGGCTCGGGAACTATTCTTGCTTTGCCGCGTCCGCTTCGGGATCCGATGAGTTGCGTCTCGCGACGTGAATGGCCATTCTCGGCGGCGAGCATCGGATCAGAGGTCTTGCATGGGTGTCCCTATTCGCCAAGCGGCGCATACTCCAGGCCGGTGCCCGACGGGTCGCGCGGCTGTAGCATCGATCGCATGGCGACCGTCTCCCTCACCGGCTCTGAATCCTTCCAGTTGAGGCTGCGGAAGAGCGAGGCCGGGCGGGCCCTGCTGATGTGCGCGGTGTTCACGGTCATGATCTTGCTGACGCTGTCGCGGCGCATCGCGGGCGGGGTCGTCATGTCGAACAACCACGTGTTCGTGCCGTACATGGCGGTGCTCATCGCGGCGCTGGCGTACAACGCCTGGCTGGCGCGGCGGCTGCGGCGGCCCGCGATCGCGAGCGGTCATTCCGCTCGGGTCGGGCTGATCGCGAGCGCAGTGATCGACCTGCTGGCGCCGGCTCTGCTGCTGATCGTGCTGAACCTCTGGTCGCCGCGGGGCCCGTACGCAGCGCTCAGCGCGCCGGCCTTGCTGCTGCTGCCGATCACGATCCTGATGTCGGTCCTGCGGCTCAAGCCGCGTGTGACCCTCTGGATGGGGCTGGCCGCGGCGGTATTCCACGGGGGCCTCGCGCTCAAGGTGTTCATCGGTGAGGAACTGAAGCTCGATCAGTTGCCCGTGCTCGGCAGCTACGCGGCGCTGCTGGGGCTGACGGGGGTGGCGGGGATGTGGGTCGCATCCTCGGCTCGCCGGTACGTGAGCGAGGCGGTGGCCGAGGCCGAGGCTCGCGAACGAGCGGGGCTGAGGCTCGCCGCGGTGGAGCGCGACCTGGAGGTCGCTCGCGAGATCCAGCGCGGCCTGCTGCCCGCAGGCTCGCCGAGCTTCGCGGGGTTCGACATCGCGGGCATGAACATCCCAGCCGAACAGACCGGGGGCGACTACTACGACTGGCAGCTCTTGCCCAACGGGCGGCTGCTCGTGGTGATGGCCGATGTGACCGGGCACGGCATCGGCCCGGCTCTGGTCATGGCGGTGTGCCGAGCGTACGCCCGGGCGTCCGCGCCGCTGGACTCTGATCCCCCCTCGCTGGTGGCGCGGCTGAACGAACTGCTCTGCCCCGACCTCGCGGGGGCCCGCTTCATCACCTTCGCCATCGCCACCCTGGACCAGACCGGCGCGGTCGAACTGGTCTCGGCCGGGCACGGGCCACCCCTTTGGTACAACGCGCGCGATGGAGTGGTCGAGCAGTTCGGCGGCGACGGGCTGCCGCTCGCCGTGATGGAGGGCGAGGCCTACGGGCCCTCGCGCCGCTTCATGATGGGCCCGGAAGATGTGCTCGTCATGCTCACCGATGGCTCGTTCGAATGGCAGAACCCCCAGAGCGAGCAGTTCGGCACCAAACGGCTCGAGGACACGCTGGCGCAGTGCGCCGGGCTGCCCGCCGCGAAGATCGTCGATCGGCTGCACAAGGCGGTGCTGGAGCACGCTCGCGGAGTGCCGCAGGCGGATGA
>JBIPMO010000361.1:0-2920 GCA_044369085.1 Phycisphaerales bacterium | reverse complement strand
GCGGCGTGCGACAAGCACTCGACCAAGGACAAGCCGCGCTTTGTCGCGGGATCGATCGGCCCGGGCACCCGACTGCTGACGCTCGGGCATGTGGGGTGGGACGAGATGCTCGAGTCCTACGCCGAGCAGGCCCGCGGGCTGATCGACGGCGGGGCGGATGTGTTCCTCACGGAAACGAGCCAGGACATCCAGCAGGTCAAGTGCGCGGTCAACGCGTGTTTGATCGCCCTCAAAGAGCGGAACAAGACTGTCTACGACATCCCGATCATGTGCTCGGTCACGATCGAAACGACGGGCACGATGCTCTTGGGCACCGAGATCGCCGCGGCCGCCGAGGCGCTGCGGAACTTCCCGATCATGTCTCTTGGCCTGAACTGTGCGACGGGCCCGGCCGAGATGGCCGAGCACATCGCGTGGCTCTGCCGCCACTGGGACCGGCGCGTCAGCGTGCTCCCCAACGCAGGGCTGCCGGTGCTTCTGGACGGCAAGCCCGACTACCCGCTGAAGCCCGCGCCATTCGTCGAGGCGATGATGCGCTTCATCGAGGAGAGCGGGGTCGGGATCGTCGGCGGCTGCTGCGGCACGACCCCCGAGCACATCGGCGAACTGAGCGCCGCCGTCGCGTCGCGCCCCGCCAAGAAGCGCACCATCAGCCTGCCATCCCCCGGGGCCTCGTCGCTCTACAGCGTCGCCGAGTTCCGCCAGGACAACTCGTTCATGATCGTGGGCGAGCGGACCAACACCAACGGGTCGCGGCAGTTCAAGAACCTGCTCGCCAAGGAGGACTGGGACGGGCTGGTCTCGATGGCCAAGGAACTGGTGCGCGAAGGGTCGCACGTGCTGGATGTGTGCGTCGACTATGTCGGGCGCGATGGCGTCCGCGACATGACCGAGGTCGTCAAGCGCTACGCCCGGCAGGTGAGCGTGCCGCTGATGATCGACTCGACCCAGGTCGACGTCATCGAGGCCGGTCTCAAGAACGCGCCGGGCAAGTGCATCATCAACTCGATGAACCTGGAGGAGGGCGAGGAGAAGCTCGCGCACATCTGCCACCTCGCCAAGACCTACGGCGCGGCGGTGGTCGCGGGCACGATCGATGAGGATCCGCTGGAAGCGATGGGCAAGACGGCCGAGCGGAAGATCGGCATCGCCAAGCGAATCTATGACCTGGCGGTGAAGAAGTACGGTTTGCCCGCCCACGACATCCTGTTTGACCCGCTGGTGCTGCCAGTGACGACCGGCGTCGAGGCCGACCGTCGCCTCGCCCTCGAAACCGTCGAGGGCATCCGCCGCATCGCCACCGAACTGCCCGAGTGCGGGACGACCATCGGGCTTTCGAATGTCTCCTTCGGCCTCAAGGCGAGCGCCCGCGTCGTGCTGAACAGCGTGTTCCTGCACGAGTGCGTGCAGGCCGGGCTGACGGGTGCCATCGTTCACTTCTCGAAGATCCTGCCCAGGAAGGACATCGACCAGGCCCGCTGGGACGCCGCGCTCGACCTGATCTACGACCGCCGCCGCGCCGCCGGGACCAACGGGCCCGACGATGCGGGGTTCGACCCGCTGACGGCGTTCATCGACCTGTTCCCAGATGAGGGCGAGGCCACGGGCACCAGCAAGAAGAAGCAGACGCTCGCCGACCTCCCGCTCGAGGAGCGGCTCCAGCGGCACATCATCGACGGCGAGATCCGCGGGCTGAACGACGCGCTGGACGCCGCGATGACCAAGTACACGCCTCTGGCGATCATCAACGATCACCTGCTGGCGGGGATGAAGATCGTCGGCGACATGTTCGGCTCGGGCGAGATGCAGCTCCCGTTCGTGCTGCAGTCCGCCGAGACGATGAAGAAGGCCGTCGCGCACCTCGAGCCGCACATGGAGAAGTCCGAGGGCTCGCGCAAGGGCAAGATGATCCTGGCGACGGTGCAGGGCGATGTCCACGACATCGGCAAGAACCTCGTCGACATCATCCTGACCAACAACGGGTACGACGTCGTGAACCTTGGCATCAAGCAGCCGCTGGTCAGCATCCTCAAGGCCTACGAGGAGCACCGCGCCGACGCGATCGGGCTCTCCGGGCTGCTGGTCAAGAGCGTCGGCGTGATGCGCGACAACCTCGACGAGATGCGCAAGCAGGGGATGAACGTCCCGGTCATCCTGGGCGGGGCCGCGCTCACGCGCCAGTACGCCGAGGAGGATCTGCGCGCGGTGTATACGAACACCTTCTACGGCCGCGATGCCTTCGAGGGGCTGCGGTTCATGGACCACGTCTCGACCAAGAAGATGAGCGTGATCGAGGATGAGATCGCCCAGCGGGCCGGCAAGCGGGCCGATGCCGAGGCGAAGTACGAGGGGCTGTCGGTCTCGACCGACAAGAACCGTCGCTTCGAGGAGCGCGAGGCGGCGCGGGCCAAGTCCGCGGATTCAGGATCGGTGGGGGTGCGGGAGCGAGCCCGGTCGACGGTCGCTCGGGATGTGAGCATCCCCAAGGCTCCCTTCTGGGGCTCGCGGATCGTTGAAGGGATCGACCTCGACCACATCTATCCGTTCGTGAACAAGGTCGCGTTGTACCGCGGCCAGTGGCAGTTCAAGAAGGGCAAGATGTCCGATGAAGAGTTCCAGGGCCAGTACCACGATGAGATCGAGCCGATCTTCGACCGGCTCAAGGCCCAGTGCAAGGCCGAGAAGATCCTGCTGCCCAAGGTGGTCTACGGCTACTACCCCTGCAACAGCGATGGCGATGACCTGGTCATCTTCGACCCCGTCGACCATTCCAAGGAGGTCGAGCGCTTCTCGTTCCCGCGCCAGGATGGCCGCCAGAACCTGTGCATCTCCGACTTCTTCCGCGAGGTATCATCGGGCGAGCGCGATGTGATCGCGATGCACTGCGTCACGATGGGCGATGAGGTCAGCCGCCGGGCCC
>JBIPMO010000360.1:0-2922 GCA_044369085.1 Phycisphaerales bacterium | reverse complement strand
GGGCCAGGCGG
Source organism: Phycisphaerales bacterium (assembly GCA_044369085.1). GTDB lineage: Bacteria > Planctomycetota > Phycisphaerae > Phycisphaerales > UBA1924 > JAEUIV01. The sequence continues at coordinate 2,911 of JBIPMO010000360.1, read as the reverse complement.
GTGCGCGACACGGTCGGCATCATTGCCGAGCTGCGGATCATCAAGGATGAGATCGAGGTCGGGCTGATCAAGAAGGCGGCCAAGATCCAGCAGGATGCCCTGCTCGCGACGCTGCCGACGATCAAGGCCGGGCAGACCGAGGCGGCGATCGCGGCGCGGCTGGAGTTTGAGTGCCGGGTGCGCGGGGCCGAGGGGATGTCGTTCGGGACGATCGTCGCGGCGGGGGCCAACGGCTCGAAGCCGCACTACCGGGCGGGCAACGTGAAGACCGCCACGGGGCGGCCGCTGCTGATCGATTGGGGCTGCGTTCACGGCGGGTACTGCTCGGACATGACGCGGACGTTCAGCCTGGGGGCGTGGCCCGCAAAGATGCGCGAGATCTATGGGATCACGCTGGAGGCGCACCTGGCCGGGATCGCGGCGGTGCGGGTGGGGGCGACGTGCGCCGAGGTTGATCGGGCAGCGCGCTCGGTGATCGATCGGGCGGGGTACGGCGAGCGCTTCGGCCACGGGCTGGGCCACGGGATCGGGCTGGATATCCACGAGGCGCCCCGGCTCTTCAAGACCGTCGACCGCCCCCTGGAACCGGGAATGGTCGTGACGATCGAGCCGGGGATCTACCTGCCCGGGGTCGGCGGTGTCCGCATCGAAGACGATATCTTGGTCACTCCCAAGGGCGGGCGGAACCTGTGCTCGCTGCCAAAAGACATTCAATGGGCCACACTCAATGGTTGACTACCGCAAACTGCGCGAACTCGTGAAGCTGATGACCGAGAACGATCTCTCGGAGCTCGAACTGCGCGATCAGGCCGAGACGGTCGTGATCAAGCGCGGGATCGCGGGCAACGCGATCGTGGGCGCGCCGATGATCCACCACGTGCCGATGGCGGCGGTGCCCGCCGCGAGTGCCGCGGGCGGAGAGACGCCGGCGGCCCCCGAGGACGATGCCGACCTAATCGCGATCAAGAGCCCGATGGTCGGCACCTTCTACACGGCGCAGGACCCCAGCAGCCCGGCGTTCGTGAACGTCGGCGCCAATGTCGGCCCCGAGACGGTGGTGTGCATCGTCGAGGCGATGAAGGTGTTCAGCGAGATCAAGGCCGAGTGCTCGGGCAAGATCGAGAAGGTCCTGGTGAAGAACGGCGAGGCCGTCGAGTACGGGCAGAAGTTGTTCCTCGTTCGGCCGTCGTGAAGGGGAAGCCATCAAGGCACCGAGGCATCAGGCCATTCAGTGCGATCCCTTGATCCCTTGATCCCTCGCCTTTCACTTGATGCCTCGATGGCTTGATGCCTCGGTGCCTTCCTATGTCAAAGAAACCACACATGTTCAGCAAGGTCCTGGTCGCCAACCGCGGCGAGATTGCGCTGCGGATCATCCGGGCGTGCAGGGAGCTGGGGATCGAGACGGTCGCGGTGTTCTCCGAGGCCGACCGGGGCGGCCCGTGGCTGCGGCACGCGGACCAGGCGATCTGCATCGGCGGAGGCCCGGCGGCCGAGTCGTACCTGAACATCCCGCGGATCATCGCGGCGGCGGAGATCTCCAACGCCGACGCGATCCACCCCGGGTACGGGTTTCTTGCCGAGAACTCGCACTTCGCGGAGGTGTGCCGCGACTGCAAGATCGAGTTCATCGGCCCGTCCCCCGAGGCGATGGCCAAGCTCGGCGACAAGGTCTCGTGCAAGAACACGGCCAAGGCGGCGAAGGTGCCGGTGTTCCCGGGCTCCGAGGGCGCGGTGAGCGATGAGGACGAGGCGGCGGCGATCGCCAAGAAGATCGGCTACCCGGTGATCGTGAAGGCGTCGGCGGGGGGCGGCGGTCGCGGCATGCGCGTGGCCCACAACGAGGTTGCGCTCCGCGCAGGGATCAAGCAGGCGGGGGTCGAGGCCCAGGCGGCGTTCGGCAACGGCGCGGTCTTCATCGAGAAGTTCCTGGAACGGGCCCGCCACGTCGAGGTCCAGTGCATCGGGGACAAGTTCGGCGAGGCGGTGCACCTGTACGAGCGTGACTGCTCGGTCCAGCGGCGCCACCAGAAGCTCATCGAAGAGGCGCCCGCCCCCCACGTCGACCCGCGCAAGCGCGAAGAGGTCTGCAAGGCCGCGGCCCGTCTCATCAAGGCCGCCAACTACCACGGGGCCGCGACCGTCGAGTTCCTAATGGACGAGAAGCAGAACTTCTACATGCTCGAGGTGAACACTCGCGTGCAGGTCGAGCACCCGGTGACCGAGCTGATCACGGGGATCGACATCCTCAAGACGATGATCCGCGTGTGCGCGGGCGAGCCCATGCCCTTCAAGCAGAAGGATGTGACGATCCGCGGGCACGCGATCGAGTGCCGCATCAACGCCGAGGACCCGGCCCGCAACTTCGCTCCGTCGGCGGGGCTGATCACGCGCTGGGAGCCCCCGGGCGGCCCGGGGGTGCGCCTCGACACGCACGTGGTGACTGGCTATCGCGTTCCGACGAACTACGACTCGATGATCGCCAAGCTGCTGGTCCACGCCGACACGCGCGAGCAGGCGATCAGGCGGATGGACCGGGCGCTGCGCGAGTTCGCGGTCGAGCCGATCAAGACGACGATCCCGCTGCACCGCGACCTGATGAACGATGCCGGGTTCAACAAGGGCGGGGTGGACATCCACTACCTCGAGCGGCTGCTCAAGAAGTAGCCCGGCCCCGTGCGCAACTCCTCTCTTCCAAGGCATCTGCGATCCGACGCTTTCGCAGCCTCCGGCATGGGGGCATGCGTGCTGCTTGTCGTCAACGCGATCTGAACACGACAGAGAGCAAACCCTCACAGAAAGTGCGCGGATTCCTCGCGCGCTGCTGGCCGAGCGCTTACGTGCCACTCCTACCTTCGCCCCCTTCAGCCGGGGGATGTTCGCGCCATCAGGTCGCGACCTCGGCGGACAC
>JBIPMO010000359.1:0-2941 GCA_044369085.1 Phycisphaerales bacterium | reverse complement strand
ACACCATCATTCACGCGCGAGGACCTGCAGGAGCGCCCCGATGCGCTCTTTGAGGACAAGATCAACGCCCCGTGGGTCAACCGCGCGGTCAGCAAACCTTTCCCGCCCGGGTCGATCGTCAAGCCGCTGATCCTCAGCGCCGCCGTGACCGAGCAGGTGTACTCGCTGCAGCGCGGGATCGAGTGCAACGGCTTTCTGATCCCCGACAAGCCCGAGCGCTACCGCTGCTGGATCTGGAAGCAGTTTCATCAGACGCACACGGGCACGCTCGGCCGTGCGCTGCTGGCCCCCGAAGCCATGGCGGTGTCGTGCAACATTTTCTTCTATACGCTGGGGCGAGAGCTTGGTCCGGACCGCGTCGTGGCGTGGTACAAGAAGTTCGGCGTGGGCACGGCTCCGCCCTTGAAGCTGGATGATCTGTATCCCGGCAGCGTCGGCGCGGTGCCGCGCCCCGAGACGCTGGGCATGCCGCACGCCATCCTCATGGGGATCGGCCAGGGCCCCGTCGCGTGGACCCCGCTGCAGGCCGCGGACATGTACGCCACCCTCGCTCGCGGCGGGCTGCGCATCTTGCCCCGCATCGTTCGCAGCGAACGCCCGCAGGCGATCGACCTGCGCATCGACCCGCAGGCGCTGGACGCCGCCATGGAGGGCCTCCGCCAGTCGGTCAACGAGGACTACGGCACCGGGCATTTTCTGAAGTTCCCCGACGGGACCAAAGAGCCGATCTTCGCCAAGCGCCCGGGGATCGAGGTCATCGGCAAGACCGGGACCGCCGAGGCCCCCGACATCGTCGACCGCGATGCGAACGACCCGCACATCAAGGAGATCCTCCGCGAGGGCGATCACTCCTGGTTTGTCGTGCTCGTGGGCCGGGCGGGCGAGAAGCCGCGCTTCGCCATCAGCGTCGTGATGGAGTACGCGGGCAGCGGCGGTCGAGTGTCGGGACCGATCTGCAACCAGATCATCAGCGCCCTGGTCGCCGAGGGCTACCTTTGAGCGTCCAGGCGATGAGGACGGTGTCCGATGCGCTGGCCAAGCCGCGCATCACGTTCATCCACTTCGGCTGGCTGGTGCTGGGGGCGACGCTGGGGCTGTCGCTGATCGGCGTTCACGCGATCGAGCTGGCGAGCGGCGATGGGGAGACGTTCTCGGCCATCGCTCGGCGGCAGGCGCTGTTCCTGGTCGTCGGTGTTGTCGCCGCGGTCGTCTCCGCCGCGGCGCGCCCGCGGCTGCTCGCGGCGCTCGCGTGGCCGGCGATGGGGCTTGTGATCGCGGCGCTCGTGTTCCTGGTCCTGCCGTTCATCCCCGCATCGATCGTGTCGCCGCGCAACGGGGCTCGGTGCTGGATCAACCTCGGCTTCACCGATGTCCAGCCGAGCGAGTTCGGCAAGATCGCCTACGTGATGATCCTGTCGCTCTACCTCAGCCGGCGGGGCACCTACCGCACGCTGCTGGGGCTGCTGCCCCCCGCGCTGCTGACGGCGATCCCCATGGGGCTGATCCTGCTGCAGCCGGACCTTGGCACGGCGATGCTGTTTGTCCCGACGCTGCTGGCGATGCTCGTGGCGGCGGGGGCCCGGATGTGGCACCTGGTCGCGGGATGCTCGCTGGGGGTCGCGTTCATCGCGGTGGTGGTGGGCTGGAGCCTGTGGGCAGCACGCAGCGATGAGTACCCGCTGCTCAAGAAGTATCAGGTGCAGCGGCTGCAGGCCGTGCTCGACCCCGCCGAGGCGCGGTCTGACCGCCTGACGAGCGACCGCGGCTTCCAAGGCAGGCAGGCGGTGATGGTGGCGGGGTCGGGCGGTGTCGTCGGTCATGACCCCGACCGCAGCCGGGCGCTCGTGCGCTTCAGCGGGCTGCCCGAGCGTCACAACGACATGGTGTTCGCGGTGGTCGTCAACCGCTTCGGGCTCGTCGGCGCGCTGTCGGTGGTCGGCCTGTACATGGCGTGGATCACCGGTGCCCTGCTGACGGCGGCCTGGTCGAAGGACCCCTTCGCGCGGCTGATGGTGGTCGGGCTCGCGGCGATGGTCGGCACGCAGATGACCATCAACATCGGCATGAACATCGGGGTTCTGCCGATCACGGGGATCACGCTGCCGTTCATCTCCTACGGCGGGTCGAGCCTGATCTCGGGCTGGATCATGGTGGGGATCATTGTGGGGGTGGCGATGCGGAGGCCCCCGTGGCTCTGGCGCGAATCCTTCGAGTTCGATGAGATCGTGGAGTAGGCCGCGACCGCCCGGTTAGCGCATGACGCGGACGGTCCCCGACCCCGCGAGCGTGCGGTCCCAGGCGCGCTCATCGCGCAGCATGCGCTCGCGCAGCAGCCGCACCGGGGGCTGGCCGTGCCGGAGGATCTCATCGTGGAAGCGCTTCAGGCTGAACCGCGGGCCTTCCTGTTTGCGGTAGTCCTGTCGCAGCGTGAAGAGCTGCAGCTTGCCGACGGTGTACAGGCAGTAGCCGGGGTCGTACGAGCCGCGCTCGGCCTCGGAACGCGCGGGGGCCTCGGGGTAGTAGCAGTTCTCGCTGAAGAACTTCGTCGCCTGATCCAGCGTCATCCCCTGGCAGTGCATGCGGATCGCCGCGACCAGACGGCACACGCGGAGCAGCGCCTCGCTCGCCTGCGCCATGCGGTACTTCGCCGGGGCCTTGGGGTCCTTGGCGAGCGAGGCGGGCGGGAAGCCCTCTTCGATCGCCATCTCCTCGCAGTAGTGGGCCCAGCCCTCGATGAAGGCGTACGAGCCTACGTAGCGCGTCGCCCCGCTCGCATCTGATTCGTGCAGGTGCTGCGCCTGGACGAAGTGGCCCGGATAGGCCTCGTGGATCGAGACCACATCGGTAGTGTAATAGTTGAAGGCCGTCAGCCACTCGGCGGCCTTGGCCGCGTCCCACGAACGGTCGGGCAGCGTGACGTAGTAGAACGATTCGGTGGCCC
>JBIPMO010000358.1:0-2957 GCA_044369085.1 Phycisphaerales bacterium | reverse complement strand
GCGAACTGATGTGGCGCTGCCGCGAGCGGATCAACACGCTCATCAACGGTGAATCGGCATCGCACGTGATCTTCGCATTGAACACCAGCGATGCGCTCAATCTCGCCATCAAGGGGCTGCTGCAGCCGTATGTTCATGCGCGGCGGCCCGCGGCGGTGGTCACCACGTGGATGGATCACAACAGCGTGCTCCGCCCGCTGAACGCGCTGGCCGAGCGGCACCACGAGTGCTTCAAGCGGGTGCTGGTGCGGCCCGATCCTGAATCGGGGCTGCTGGATGCCCAGGACATCCGAGCGGCGATCCGCAAGCACCCCGAGACGAAGCTGGTCGCGATCAATCACGTGAGCAACGTGACGGGGACGATCCAGCCCGTCGAAGCGATCGGCCGCGTATGCCGCGAGGAGGGTGTGCCGCTGCTGGTGGATGCGGCGCAGTCGCTGGGGCACATGGCGGTGGATGTGCGAGCGATGAACATCGACCTGCTGGCGTTCCCCGGGCACAAGGGATTGCTCGGCCCCACGGGGACGGGCGGGCTGTACCTGCGGCCCGGGATGGAGAAGCTGGTGCAGAGCGTGCGCGAGGGCGGCACCGGCAGCCGCAGCGAGCACGATGTGCAGCCGCAGGAACTGCCCGACAAGTACGAGCCGGGCTCGCAGAACGCGATCGGGGTGATCGGGCTCTCCGAGGGTGTGCGATTCCTGATGGACTACGAGTTCGAGGGACAGCGCGGTGTGGAAGCCATCGAGGCCCACGAGCGGGCGCTGGTGTCGCAGTTCATCCAGGGGCTCCACCGCGGCGGCAGCATGGAGATGCTGCCCGGGCTGCGGCTGATGGGCCCGCAGGGGGTGCTGGGGCGCGTGGGTGTGTTCACGGTGACGGTCGATGGGATCGGGGCGCACGAGCTTTCGGCGGTGCTCGAGAGCGAGTTCGGCGTGCTAACGCGGAGCGGGGTGCACTGCGCCCCGCTGGCGCACCGTCTGATGGCCGAGGGGCATGAATCCGGTGCTACGCCCGGGGCAACCAAGGATGGGCTGGTCGGTGGCGGGACGCGGTTCAGTGTTGGCCCGTTCCTGAGCGTGCAGGATGTGAAGTACGCGACCGATGCGCTTGCGGAAGTGTGCGAGGAGATCGCTCGGAGCGGGGCGGTGGGGTGATTGGAGCGGGTCAGGCTCGATCTGCAACAATGCCCGCATGGACATCCTTCTGATCCTGCTTTTGCTTCTGATCAACGGGCTGCTGGCGATGTCGGAGATCGCGGTGGTCTCATCGGCCAAGGCCCGCTTGCGGCAGCGTGCGAGCGAGGGCGGGCGGGGGGCGGCGGCCGCTCTGCAGCTCTCGGAATCGCCGACGAAGTTCCTGTCGACGGTGCAGGTTGGTATCACGCTGGTGGGTATTTTGATGGGCGCGGTGGGCGAGAAGGCGCTGACGCACGACCTGGCCGAGGCGCTCAAGGGGACGCCCGTGCCCTCGACGTTCATCGAGCCCACGGCGTTCGCGGTGGTGGTGCTCGCGATCACGTTCGCGAGCGTGGTGCTCGGCGAGCTGGTGCCCAAGCGGCTGGCGATGAGCGCCCCCGAATCGATCGCGTCGGTGCTCGCGATACCGATGCTGGTGCTGTCGCGGGTGGCCGGGCCATTTGTTGCCATCCTGTCGTTCTCGACCGAGCGGATCCTGCAGATGCTCGGCGTCCGCGAGACCGGGCTTGACCCGGTGACGAGCCACGAGATCAACCTGATGATCGAGGAGGGGGCCCGTGCGGGCGAGTTCACCCCCGAAGAGCAGCGGATGATCGAGCGCGTGCTGCACCTGGGCGACCAGCGGGTCGAGGCGGTGATGGTGCACCGCACCGAGATGCAGTGGCTGGATGCGCAGTGGCCGCTGGACCGGGCCCGACGCGTGGTGCGCGAGAGCGATCAGAACTACTTCGCGGTGTGCCGCAAGAGCGTGGACAAGATCGTGGGAGCGGTCGGCGTGCGCGACCTCTTGCCCGGCGATTCGGGGACCCCCGGCGCGGGCGGGTCGGGCAGCGATCTGAAATCGATCGCCAAGCCGCCGCTCTTCGTCCCCGAATCGGCGCCGGCGCTTCGCGTGCTGGAGCGTCTGCGTGCAGCGCGGGTGCCGATCGCGTTCGTCGTGGATGAGTACGGCGCGGTGCAGGGGCAGGTGACGATCCGCGACATCCTCGACAAGCTGGTGGGCCGCGTGTTCCGCGCCGAGGTGGGCAAGGGCGGGTGATCGCTCGCGAGCGGGCGTGCGAGCGGCGGCGCTACTTGAGTTTGTCGAGCAGCATCTCGCGGACAGCCTTGGCATCGGCCTTGCCGCCCGAGCGTTTCATCACATCGCCGACAAGGCGGCCGATGGCCTGCTGCTTGCCAGCGCGGATGTCGGCGACGGCCTTGTCGTTGGCGGGGTCGGCGATGGTGGCATCGACCCACGCGCCAAGGGCCGCATCGTCGCGGACCTGGAGCAGGCCGAGGCGCTCGGCGGCGGCATGCGCCGCCTCATCGTGCTCGCACAGCTCGCCAAAGAGGGCATCGGCGGCCTGGGCGCTGATCAGGTTCTGATCGCGCAGGATGGCGATCTCGGCGATGCGCGCAGGGGAGATGCCGAGCGATTCGGGCCGCGCACCGCGCTCGTTGGCTCGCTTGAACCCCGACTGCAGGACTAGGTTCGCGGCGAGCTTGCCGGCCCGTTCGCGGAGTGCGCCGAGCGATTCGCCCGCGTGCATCGCGTGCAGCCGATCGGTCGCGGCGTCGATGGTCGCCTCGAAGAAGAGGCAGGTCTCGCGTTCCTCGACGAGCGCGGCGGCTTCCTTGGCGCCGAGTCCGAACTCATCGCGGTAACGGCGCTCGCGGGTGTGCGGCAGTTCGGGGAGCCGGGCTCGGATCTCTTCGCGCCAGGCCTCGGTCACGCGCACGGGCGGCAGGTCGGGATCGGGGAAGTAGCGGTAGTCGTGG
>JBIPMO010000356.1:0-2969 GCA_044369085.1 Phycisphaerales bacterium | reverse complement strand
GCGTGAGCAATGTGCCTGAAACGACAAATGTGCCGAAATTGCCGCCTCATCGACTTGGCGCACCCCCAACCTCGGTGCATACTCCCCTCCGGTGAGAACAGTCTGCGACCCTGCAGATTGATGTGTGTGGAGGCTACCCTTGGAGGGGCTCCTCGCGGCCTAGGAAACCGCGAAGAGATCAAGGGCCAACAAAGAGAAGAGACACGTCATGAAGAATATCGTTGCATTGTTTGCCGGTTTGGCTCTCTCGGGCTCCGCGATGGCGGGCATGACCGAGTGGGACATCACCCTCCAGGCTGGTTCCAACAACCCCTGGTCGGTCAACCTCTGGGGCCAGTCCACCGTGACTGTCGAGACCCAGGCTGACGGCACTGTCGTCACCCGCATCGTTGGTTCTCACTCCAACAACGATCGTGATTTCTCCTGGGACGTCATGATCGAAGACAACGCCACCCGCGTTGGGTCGCTCTTCGTCTCGAGCAACTTCTCGGTGTCCAACAACACCGGCGTTCTGACCCCCTACACCATCAACGTGTTCCTCCCCGGCGCTCTGGCTGGTCCGACCTCGATGTCCGGCTCGATCTCGGGCTCGGTCGGTGACGGCGACGGCGCTCTCGACCAGTTCGGCGCTGGTGCCACCGTCCAGACGCAGGGCTTCCCCATCGGCGCGAACCCCTACTACCAGGCCATCATCGACGGCGCTCCCGTCGCGAGCCTCTACAACGCTCCCTCGATCAACCAGGCTCCCCTGGGCTTCACCAGCGCAATCCCCACCCAGACCTTCGCCGGCTCCCCCGGCCCCGCGGTCGCCGCCTTCATCGGCATCAGCAACCGCTTCGAGCTGACCTCGGCTGACAACGCCCAGTTCACCTCGACCTTCTTCGTCGTCCCCACCCCCGGCGCGATCGCCCTCTTCGGGCTCGCCGGCCTCGCCGGTGTCCGTCGCCGCCGCTAAGTCTCTTCAAGATCACCAAGATTTCCTCTCAGGCCGGTCCCACCGCGGGACCGGCCTGTGTTTTTGGCCCTTTCGCGGCGGCGCACCGCCGGGGGTGATCCGCTAGGATCTTCACCCCGCGCTGCGCCGGAGCAGGCCCGTGGGGACCGCACATCCAGCGTCATCACACGAGGAGCTCGCATGCGTCGCGCCAAGATCTCGATCATCGGAGCCGGGAACGTCGGGGCCACCTGCGCCCACTGGGCCGCGGCGAAGGAACTCGGGGACATCGTCCTGCTCGACATCCCCAACAAGGACAAGCCCGAGCTGCACATGCCCAAGGGCAAGGCGCTGGACCTGGCGTGCTGCGCCCCGATCGAGCGCTTTGACAGCCGCATCACCGGGACGTTCGACTATGCCGACATCGCGGGGTCGGATGTGGTGATCGTCACGGCGGGCATGCCCCGCAAGCCCGGCATGAGCCGCGATGACCTCATCCAGGTCAACGTGGGCATCGTCAAGAGCGTGTGCGAGCAGATCAAGAAGTTCGCCCCGGAATCGATCATCATCGTGGTCAGCAACCCGCTCGACGCGATGGTCTACACCGCGTGGAAGGTGACGGGCTTCCCCACGCACCGCATCATGGGCCAGGCCGGCGCGTTGGATGTGGCGCGCTTCCGCGAGTTCCTGGCGATGGAACTGGGCTGCTCGGTCGAGGACATCTCCGCTCTGCTGCTGGGCGGGCACGGCGATGACATGGTCCCGCTGCCGCGTCTGACGAGCGTGCACGGCATCCCGATTACCGATCTGATGTCCGCCGAGAAGATCGCCGCCTGCGTCGAGCGGGCCAAGGTCGGCGGCGGCGAGATCGTCAAGATGATGGGCACCAGCGCCTACTACGCGCCGGCGAGCGGGACGATCCAGATGGTCGAGGCCATCGTCAAGGACAAGAAGCGGATCATCCCCTCGGCCGCGTACTGCGAGGATGAGTTCGGCATCGCCCCGGGGCAGAAGGGAAAGGGCTATTTCGTCGGCGTGCCCGCTCTGCTGGGCACCAAGGGTGTCGAGCGGATCGTGACCTTCAAGATGACCCCCGACGAGCAGAAGCTGATGAACGAGTCGGTGAGCCACGTGAAGGACCTGGTGGGGGCGGTGACGAAGCTGTTCCCCGAGCTCGCGTAAAGCGCTTCACCTGAGATTGCAAGGTTCAAAGTTCCTTGGCGGAGCGAACCGATGAAGCCGCTGAGTCGCTATCCTTTTGGTGCGTGAAGCGGGTTGGGTGCCGGGCCACCGGGGTGCTCGGGAGTTCTTCGGCAGGGACAATCCATGCCTCCACAGGTGCTCGAATGGTTCCAGTGCAAGAAGTGCGGGCGTCGTCAGCGGTGGATCGCTGACAACGCCGGCAAGGAGATCACCTGCCAGTGCGGGGCGCAGATCGTGTGCCCGGCCGGGCCGAGCATGGACGATTCGTCCCTGCGGACGGCGACGGGTGTGCTGTCGGACACGCTGGTGGAGGATGTGGATGCGGCCGCCGAATCGGCGATCGCGGCCTCGGACTCCACGCAGACGCTGCGGCGCATCGGGGTCGAGCGGGCCGAGGTTCATCGGCGGCTGATGACGCCGCAGGAGCGCATCGCGACCAAGCAGGCGATGATCTGGCTCGGCGTGGCGCTGATGGGCCTGACGGTGCTGGTGTACGCGCTGTTCCTGATGCCCTATCGGAACTGGTGGACCACGACGATCGCGGTGGTGTTCGGGCTGTTCACGCTCTGGAAGTTCAACAAGGCCCGGCTGCGCTGGCAGAAGGGTCGGCCGATCATGGAGGCGCTGAGTCACAGCCTGGGGGCGGAGACGGAGTGAGCTGAATCACCGCTTGATACCTCGCCTTCGCGTGGCCTTGCTTCATCTGATGGCGTTTTGTCCGATTGTGAGCAGTCTTACGCGCGCCTGCGCCGCAGCAGAGCGAGCAAGGGTGCTGCGAGAAGTGCCGCGGTGCCCGGCGTGGGGATGGTGATGTAAATCGCGACCGCGTCGC
>JBIPMO010000355.1:0-2979 GCA_044369085.1 Phycisphaerales bacterium | reverse complement strand
CGCCCGTATGTGCCGCTGCCGATGGTCGCGGATGCGGCACGGGTGCGAGTCCGGTCTGGGCGGGCGTGCGTCCCGCCTCCGGGCCCGAGTCGGTTTCCATGTGAGGAATCCCCATCGAAACCGCTGCATGAAGTATAGAGCGAGAAGCCTTAATTTCAAGATATTCAGGTCGTTATTTCCAGAATCAGGACACGGTTCTTTCCACCACATGCCTTGATCCGGGCATGCCAGCGTCGGTGGGAAGCTGGAGGGAGGGCTGCGGGGGTCCGGTCAGACCAAAACCATGGTTTCTGTCAGTTCCTTCCGGTGCAGGTCGGGCACCACACAGTCGTCAGCGGGGTAGCCGATCGGGATGACCACGAACGCTCGCTCGTGCTCCGGGCGGCCCAGCACTTCGCGCAGGAAACCCATCGGGCTCGGCGTGTGCGTGAGCGTCACCAGCCCGGCGTGGTGGGCGGCGGCGAGCAGGAGGCCGACCGCGATGCCGACCGACTCCTCGCGGTAGTACACCATCCCGCCCGCATCGGTCTTGGTCATCTGGAAGACCACGATGACCCACGGCGCGATCTCAAGGAACGGCTTGCTGGAATCCGTGCCCAGCGGGGCGAGGTCCTCGAGCCATTGCCGGCTCGCACGCCGCTCGTAGAACTCGCGCTCCTCGGCCTCGGCCGCGGTGCGCAGCTTGGCTTTCGTCGCCGCATCGCGGATGCAGACGAAGCGCCACGGCTGCTTGTGCGCCCCGCTCGGGGCCGTGCCCGCAGCGCGGCAGATCCACTGGATCGTCTCCAGCGAGACGGGCCTGTCAGAGAACATGCGCACCGTCCGGCGGCGATTGATGACATCAAAGAACCGGCGAGCCCCCTCCTCGGGGCTCACACCCGGGTCGTACCGCTCCAGCGGCACGTGCGGCAGCAGCGGGGGAAGGTTGGCGAATCGCGCGGGATCCGGGGTGGCATCGGGCATGAAGAAAGTATCCCGCGCCCGAGCGAAGTATTCCGACATCCAACGAGACCCGGGCGCAAAGCCCGGGAAGCGGCTGCAAAGCCGCGCATTGTCAATGTGCAGCAAGACATAGAGAGAGTAGAGACGGGTTACAAACCCATCCCACCAAGAGGGCGTAGGAAGGCACGAAGGCAGAAAGCCAGCACACCACCGCCTACCTCAACAAACTCAGCCCCGTCATCGCTTCAGGCTTCTTCAGCCCCATCATGTCGAGCATCGTGGGCACAACATCGGCGAGTCGTCCGCCCGTGCGCAGCGCCCGGCCCTTGAACGCCTCGCCCACCACGATCAGCGGCACGTCATAGGTCGTGTGCGCGGTGTGCGGCGAGCCTGTCGCGGGGTCGAACATCTGCTCGGCGTTGCCGTGGTCGGCGGTGACGACCAGGCTGCCGCCGCGCTTCAATGCCGCCTCAACCAGCGCCCCGACGCACTCATCCACCACCTCGCAGGCCTTGATCGCCGCGGGCAGCGACCCCGTGTGGCCCACCATGTCACCGTTGGCAAAGTTCACCACAATGAAGGGCTCGCAGTCGGTCGCGGCCAGCCTGCGCAGCACGGCATCGCGCACCCCCGCGGCGCTCATCTCGGGCTGCAGGTCATAGGTGGCCACCTTGGGGCTCTGGATGATCTCGCGCGTCTCGCCCGGGAAGGGCTCATCGCGGTAGTCGTTGAAGAAGAACGTGACGTGGGGGAACTTCTCGGTCTCGGCGCAGCGGAACTGCGTCAGGTCCAGCCCGCTGATCCAGGCGCCGCCGATGTCGCGCATCTTCGGCGGCCTCGGGAAAGCCACCTTGACGTAGGGGGCGAGCTCTTCCCAGTACGCGGTCATCGTGATGTACTCGATGTCGAGGCGCTTGCCGCGGTCGAACCCCGCCTTGCCCGAATCGGGCGATGGCTTGACCGTCGCCCACATGGGGTCCGGGAAAACGAACGCGGCCGAGATCTCGCGCGGGCGATCCCCGCGGTAGTTGTAGAAGACGACCGTGTCGCCATCCTTGATCGGAGCGGGCTCGCCGATGATGCTCGGCGCCACGAACTCGTCCCCCTTGAGCCCCTCGCTGGCGGGGTGGTCGTAGTGGGCCTGGATCGCGGCGGCGGCGCTGGCAAAGCGAGCAGCCCCCGCGAAGTCGTTGCGCCCCGTGAGCAGGTCGTAGGCTCGCTGCACCCGCTCCCAGCGGTTGTCCCGGTCCATCGCCCAGTAGCGCCCGCAGATGCTCGCGATGCGCCCGGCCCCGATCTGCTGCAACTCGCGCTCGACCGTTTCAGCAAACCCCTTGCCCGAGTGCGGGCCGGTATCGCGGCCATCGGTAAACAAGTGCAGCACGACCCGCTCGGTCGGCACCTTGAAGTGCTTGCACGCGCGGACCAGCGCGTACAGGTGCCCGAGCAGCCCGTGCACCCCGGCATCCGAACCGATCCCCATCAGGTGGACCATCCCGCCGCGCTGCAGAGCCTTCTGCACCGCCGCCGCGATCACCACGTTGGATTCGAGCCCGGACCTGCAGGCCTTGGTGATCGCCACGCTCTCCTGATCGACGATCCGGCCCGCCCCGATGTTCTGGTGCCCGACCTCGCTGTTGCCCATCGTGCCCTCGGGCAGGCCCACATCCTCGCCGCTCGTCTTGATCAGCGTGACCGGATAATCGCGCATCAGGCGGTCCGCCACCGGCGTGCGTGCCAGCTTGACGGCGTTGAAGGCGTCGTGTTCCGGATGGGGGTTCTCTCCCCAACCATCGCGGATGACCAGGACACACGGGCTGTTTTTGGGGGTGCTCACCCCCTCAGTGTAGGTGAAGGCCCCCCAGATATCGCAAGCCGCAGGGACCCCCGACGGGGTCTGGAAGAATCCCGCTTCACCGGAAAGCGACTGGTGGTGCGAGACGATCTAGGCATCGCCACACAACATCCGGGGGCCGCACTAGGCGAGTCCAACGCAGTCGCCAAGCACACCGCAGTAGCCAAGAACTCTGAGCGCAA
>JBIPMO010000354.1:0-2984 GCA_044369085.1 Phycisphaerales bacterium | reverse complement strand
GTTCGCCCGCTCGCTTGTCTTTGGAGAGGAGGTTGAGGGCGATGCGGTCATCGACATCCTTGGCCGACCAGGTGGTGGCCATGGGTGGCATGTCGTGGGTGTTGGCGCTGGCGACGCAGTTGGTGGGAACGGGGCGGAGGGCGGGCCTGCGCGGCTGCATCTCGTACTGGCCGACGTAGAGGGCGCAGAGGTCGTGGTCGGCGAGCATCTTGTTGACGACTGGGGGGACGGTGCCGAGGTTCTCACCCACGAGGCGGCAACGGTTGCGATGGGATTCGAGGCAGAGGATGGCGAAGAACTCCTCGACGCGGTAGTGGACGTAGAGGCCGTGGCTCGCACCCAGGCCGGTGGGGACGAAGAAGAGGCGGTAGAAGGCCATGACGTGGTCGAGGCGGAGGTAATCGCTGTGCCGCATGTGGTTGCGGAGGCAGGCGATGAAGTAGGCGTAGCGGTCCTGGCGGATGGTGTCTGGGTGGAGCGGGGGGAAGCCCCAGTCCTGCCCGCCCGTGAAGTAGGGGTCTGGGGGCGCGCCGGTGGAGCAGCCCTGGGCGAAGAGGTGGTTCCATCGGCAGACATCGAAGCCGAAGGGTGAGACGCCGACGGGGAGGTCGAGATAGACGATGCCGCCGCGGTCGCGGACGTGGTCGGCGAGCTGGGCGAGCTGGCGTTCCATGGAGAACTGGATGTAGAGGTGGTAGCTCGCGACTCGGGGGTCGTAGTCCTTGGTTGTGGGCTTGGCTGTGCGCAGCGGGACGGGCCAGGCGCCCCAGTCGGCCTGCTGCTTTTCGGTGATGGCTCGGAAGATGGCGTAGTCGCGGGCGAGGGGGACGGCCTTTTCGAAGGCGGCGAGTTCCGGGGATCGGTCGCCACCGGTGGAGAAGAAGTGCTCGGCGAGTGCTTCGAGGACGCGGCGCTTGAGGGCGGCGGTTCGGCGGTAGTCGACCTTGTCGAGGGCTCGGAGAGCGGCGGCTTCCTTCTTGAAGCCGGTGGAGGAGATGAGGCGTTTGGCCTCGGGGCAGGCGGCGAACTCGGGGAGGCGCGCGGGGTCGAGAAAGACTTCGTTCCAGAAGAGGCGGCTGACGGGGTTGTAGGGGCTGGGGTCGAAGGGCCCCGGCTTTTCGCCGAGGAAGGCTGCGAGCATGGGGAGGGTGGCGACGACCTTGCCACCGAGCTTGGCGCTCCACTGGGAGAGGGATTCGAGATCGGTGAGGTCGCCGATGCCCATGTTGCGCTCAGCGCGGAGGGCGTAGAGGGGGCAGAAGACTCCCCAGGCGCCGGCGACGCGGTCGGGGTCGTGGCGGAAGGCCTTGCGGGGCGAGACGATGAGCAGGGATTCGAGTGCTGCGCGGGCGCCTTCGATGCGGAGGGTGTGGTAGCCCGCGGGCAGCTTGCGGGGCACGGGGAAGCGGATGACGTTGCGCGCGACACCTTCGAAGGACTTGCGCGGGGCGCTCTTGAGGGATGCCTGATCGACGGTGCCGGTGAACTGCCCGCCATCTTCGAGGAGGATGGTGTAGCGGACGGGCCCGCGGGCGAGGGCCTCGGCGGCGATCTCGACGGTGGCGGCCTTGCCGATCCAGACGGGGGTGACGGGCTCGATGAGTCGGGACTTGATTCGGTCGATGCGGGACCGTTCGGAGGCGGCGGCCTGTTGCGCGTTGTCGGCCGGTGAGCCGAGGCCCGCGAGGACGGCGGCGATGGCCTGGGTTGTGGCGGTGCGTTTGATGCCCGAGGCGTCGATGTAGGACGTCGCGACGCCGTGGAGTCTGGCGAGGCGGGCGACGGCGGCGCTGTACGCACGGCTGGCGGAACTCACAGGGTCG
Organism: Phycisphaerales bacterium; assembly: GCA_044369085.1. Taxonomy (GTDB): domain Bacteria; phylum Planctomycetota; class Phycisphaerae; order Phycisphaerales; family UBA1924; genus JAEUIV01. The sequence goes on along the minus strand of JBIPMO010000354.1, from coordinate 1,161 downwards.
TCGCTCCATCCGAAACGCGAGGTCTGGGCTCGCGGTGATGCCAAGAACTGAAGCCGCTCGCGCGGTTGCGGGCGGTCCCCGGGGGAGGGGCGGGAGTATACCCGGGGCGTTTTTCGATAGGGTTTCGCGGATGGCGAGCACATCGGACATGCCGGCGGGGATCACTTTTCAACCGGACATTTACCCCAAGGTGATGTCGCTTTTGCCCAAGTCTCCGGCGCGGATCCTCGATGCGGGGGCGGGGCATGGTCGGTTCTGCCGGCTGGCGGCGGATGCGGGGCACCGGGTGGAGGCGTGCGACTATGACCCGGCGCTGTTCCAGGTGGCGGGGGTTCCGTTTCATCAGGCGGAGCTGAACGACCGGATCCCGATCGCGGATGACACGTTTGATTGCGTGGTTTCGATCGAGGTGCTCGAGCACCTGGAGAACCACGCGCGGTTCATCCGCGAGGTGGTGCGCGTGACCAAGCCCGGGGGGACGATCATCCTGACGACGCCGAACGTGCTGTCGATCCAGAGCCGGTGGCACTACTTTCTGTACGGGTACACGGACTGCGCGCCGCTGCCGCTGGACCCTTCGCGCGAGGACTACTACATGCAGCACATCGGGCCGATCTCGGTGCCCGAGCTGCTGTTCCACCTGGAGCGGAACGGGGCGAGGATGACGGAGCTGACGACGAACCGCATTCGGCGGGGGTCGGTGGTGCCGATGGCACTGCTGTACCCGCTGTATGCACTGGCTCTGCGCGGGAAGCTGCTGCGCAAGAAGCACGCAGCGCTGCACGATTTATATCGGAGGCACATCAGGTGGGTGCTGCACCCGGCGAACCTGATGGGTCGGATCACGATCGCGGTGGCGACGAAGGGGTGAGGGGTGTGAGCCCGAAGCGTGGCCACTGGTCGGGGGGGATCTCGCTGCCGACATCGAAGTCGATGCCCGGGAACTCGCCGAGGATGCCGGCTGAGGACTTGATGCGTTCGGGGAGGGGGACACCGCAGGACTCCATGACGGTTCGGAGCCCGGCGTTGCTGTTGGGGCCGACGAGGATGTAGGGCTGATCGAAGATGCGGTCGCGCTGGATGCAGCGTGCCTGGTCGAGGGTGAGGATGTAGATGGCTTCGAGCCGGTTGTCGGGGGGCGGGGCGAAGTCGGGGGGGCGG
>JBIPMO010000098.1:0-10132 GCA_044369085.1 Phycisphaerales bacterium | reverse complement strand
ATGCACCATGTGCGCAACAGCCTCCTTCTTCTGCGCAACGTCAGATCCGGCGGAGGCACGGTCTACGCCGTCACGAGCGCCAATCCAGGCGAAGGAAAGACCACTGTCGCCATCGCGCTGGCGGCTTCGTTCGCGCAGGCCGGCTTCAGAACGGCGCTCGTCGACTGCGATTATGTCGGCAGAGGCCTGACCCGCGAGTTCGGCCTCGACAGCGCCTCCGGGCTCGAAGAGACCATCGGACACCAGTCGATGGGAGAGCACCTTCATGGCACGCAGGTGGATGGCCTGAAGGTGATTCCCACCGGGCGCGTCCGTGTCGACGACGCCCACCATCTCACGCTGCGCGACATCTCGCCTCTGATTGAAAACCTGCGGAACACCCAGGAGATCGTCATCATCGACACGGGCCCGATACTTGGGAGCCTGGAGGCCGGGCTCGTGGCGCAGATCTCAGACGGAGTGGTGCTCGTTGCCGCGCGGGGCACCAGCGGCAGGGTCGTCAACGCGGCGCTTGAGCGGGCCAGACAGCTGTGCAAGAACGGCGTGTCACTGGTCTTCAACAGAGCGCGTGCCGATGATCTGAGCACCAGTGCGAGCTACAGTTCGGTCCAGTCGATGCGATCGGTCTCGCAGCACGCAGAACCCGAGGAACGGACCGACCGCGGCAAGCTTATCCGCATCATCGAGTCTTCATCTCAGCCGAGCGATTCGAACGGCGCCGCATACCGCCAATGACATCGACGTTGCTATCCGAAGCGGCTGGTGTCAAACCGACCCCACCTGCCAATCGTCCGTCAATCTGGGGATTCGATGCGCGCCGCCTCCACGATGCGTTCTGGGCCTCGCGTGGGGTTCAGGTTGTCAGGCCGGGCCAGCAATCCGTTGATCTGAACGGGCCCCAGGTTTATCTGCTGCTCAACTCCGACTTCGCGGTGCTCATGAGCGTCAAGAAGCTGCTCAGGCGGATGCGTTGGACCGGTGCCCAACTGTTCCGTATCCGCTTGAGCGATCTATCCGGGAATACGTACCGAGAGCGCATCGTCGCAGCCCAGGAGAGCCGCCTCGTCCGTATCGATCGCATCTACCCGCGGCGGAGCGGCGGCACCGCTCGCGTCGGCGTGACATTCGATGCGGGAATCGCCGCCCGATGGGCCGCCCAGACGCCCGGCCAGGATCAATGGACGCGCCCTCGTCGGCGCGATGGCACCACGATCGCCGTCACGGCAGAAGGCAGGTTCTTCGACCTGCAGGATCCCAACGAGCAACGCCGCTGCCTGAACGCCATAGTCGCCGGATGGCGCGATCCTGGCAGGCTGATTCCCGGCATCTACCAGTGGAAGGAGCGCGTCTGGCTCCACGAGTCCAGCCGCATCGATCCGGCCTCCCGCATCATCGGTCCGGTGTGGGTCGGGGCGCACAACGAACTCGCGGCCTCCGAGCCTGTCATCGGTCCGCACTTCGTGCACGATGCCCGTTCGATCCAAAGGCCGCGGATCGATTGGGGAGCGCTCCAACTCCCGAGCTTTCCGCTGATGCCCTCGATCCGCGGTAGGATCACGCGCCGAGTTACGAAGCGCCTCTTCGATATCGGCCTGAGCCTCGTCGCCCTCGCGGTCACCCTGCCGATCTATCCGCTGATCATGCTCGCTATCTACATCGAGGACGGCCGCCCCTTCTTCTTCGGCCATAAAAGGCAAACGATCGGCGGCCGGGACTTCCTCTGCTGGAAGTTCCGCACCATGGTCAAGGACGCCGAGGCGCTCAAGGTGCGCCTGCAGGCCAAGAACATCTGCGACGGCCCGCAGTTCTTCATTGCCGACGACCCCCGCCTCCTCAGATCGGGCAGATTCCTTCGGCGCTTTCAGTTCGACGAGCTTCCCCAGTTCTTCAACGTCCTGAGAGGGCAGATGAGCGTTGTCGGTCCGAGGCCCAGCCCCGACAAAGAGAACCAGTTCTGCCCCGCATGGCGCGAGGCTCGCCTCAGCGTACGGCCCGGAGTGACAGGCCTCTGGCAGGTGCGACGCACGCGGCTGCCGGAGACCGACTTTCAGGAATGGATCCGATACGATCTCGAGTACGTTCAGCACCAGTCGTGGCGCTTGGATCTTTGGATTATCCTTCAGACCGTCCGGCAAATTCTCCGCGTCTGAGCGCCGCACACCATCCGAGAAAGTGCCATGTCCAAACGCAAAAATAAAGCGCTGCTCACGATTCTTCTCGGCTTCTTCTTGGTCATAAGCGCTGCCGGAGCCGCCGTCGTGGCCCGGCGCCTTTACGTCGCAGAAACCGCGCGGCGCGCCTTCGCCGAAGGCACGGTGTTGTTCGAACGGAACGACTACGAAAGGGCCCTTCCGCTGCTGGCGCGCTACGTCGGCCGCAACCGATCGGACGTCAAAGCTCTGCTGATGCTCGCGGAGTGTCGCGCCCTGGTCCCAAAGCCGGAGGGCACAGAGGTCGTCGAAGCCGCAAGATACGCCGAGGCCGCCCTGGCCAGAGATCCCAAGAACGAGCGCGCGATGACGCTGCTCATCGGGTGGTACGGCCGCCTGGGCTTCCTCACCGAACTCGATCGAACCGCCGATGCGATACTCGCGGTCAACCCAGAGAGCCAACTCGGAATCAGCACCAAGGCCCAAGCCGCGATGGCTCTGGGCAAGTACGATCAAGCCCTCGAGCTCGCGTCCCGCCTCGCTGCGGCCCAGCCCGACAGCGCCGATCCGCACCGGCTCATGCTCGAGGCCCTCAGGCTGCGCGGCGCATCCCCGACCGAGATCGCTCAAGAAGCCGGCAAGGCAGCGAAGGAACGCCCCGCGAACTTCGAGATCGCTGTGATCCACGCCCAGACGCTCCTTGGCGCCAAGGACGCGGCCGGTGCCGCCACCGCGGTTACGACCGCCGCCGATCTGCCCCCTTCGTCGCTGAGGGGATTGGGCGATCTGCTCCGGTCTGCCGATGCCGTCGCTGCAATCTCCCGCATCGCGGGCCCGGGCTCCGGGCTCCCAACCGCGGATGAGATCCAGACCTCCGTCCGCGCGACGCTCGTGGCCGCCTCAAAGTCTCAAGACCTCGGTGTCGGAGCGCTTTCGCTGGCGGTCGGGTGGGAATGGCGCGGCGGTCGACTCGACCGCGCCCAAGAGTGGCTGACAGCATCCGAAGGATCGGCGACCGAGCCCGTCGGAGTTCTTGGGTGGCGCGCGGTCCTCGCGCGGGATCAGGCAAAGCCTTGGGAGGGGTACGCGAGTTCCATTCGAGCCGTTCCCACGAGTGCGCAGTCGCCCTGGCGGGGCCTCGTCGACGTGTTCGCCGCCATCGATCGGGGGGAATGGACGGCCGCGATGGAAGGCGCCTCCGCCCTGATCAAAAGATGCGAGCAGGCACTCACCTTCGCTGGCTCGGCCTTATCCATCGAGGAACAACTACGCCGAGCCGAAGCGAGTGAAGTCCTAGTCATCGCCGAGTACCAGAGCGGGCACATCGCCAAGCAGATGGGGGAGTGGCGCACAGCGATCAGGCACTGGACTTCCGCCTCCGAGTCCGAGCCGTTCTGGTCGCTCCCGCTCACAGCCGCCGCTCAGACGATCCTCGACCGCGGCCAGATCGAGACCGCGTTCGATTTCGCGCTGCGCGCGATGCGCATTCGACCTGGCTTCTTCGAGGCGCTCATGCTCGCACGAGTCAGCGTGCTCCGCGATGAAATGAAGGGGAGCCCATCCGAGCTTTCGATCGACTCCGTCGCTCTGCTCGACGGACTGGTGCCCGTCGACCCGATCCGCGCCGAGGCCCTCTGTCTCCGGGCCCGCGCCAATCTCAGCCGCAAGAACCTCGAGGCCGCCCGCAAGGACATCCAGACCATCGCGTCCCTGACCCCGCCGGCCGATCCCGGCATGCTCTTTGCGCTCTCGGCCGCCATGCGCCGGGCTGGCGAGCCCGGCTGGGAGTCGTTGCAGCAGTCGGCCATGCAGGCGCTCAACCCGTCGGCGAGGGCCAAGTTGCAGGCCTCGGACGAGCTCGCGGCCGGGCGCAACGAACAGGCGCTTGATATCGTCCGCCGGGCCGCCGCATCCGCGGACCCGGACTCCTCAATCTCGCTCCGCCTCGAAGAGGCCCGCATACTCGCCGTCATCGGAGATCAAGCTCAGGCCCGGCAGGTCCTTTCCGACCTGTCTTCGACCAACGCGAACGATCCCGCCGTGCAGATCGAGGTGCTCGGCCAGCCGATCACCTGGACCGAGGTTGGCCTCGTGGACGCCGCCATCGGGAGGCTCCGCGCAGCATCCGGACCCGACGCGGTCGAATGGAAGCTGGCGAATGCCACTCGCGTCCTCACCTTCTCTCCCGAGCCGGCGAAGGCTCAGGAGATCATCGTGCAACTCAACGACATCATCCGCACCGATCCGAACAACGCTCAGGCCCACTCGCTCCTCGCCGAATGGATGATGGTGCTGGACGCTCCCGATGCAGCGATCGATCACCTGACACGAGCCATCGCGATCCGTGACACTCCCGCTTCCCTCTACCCCAGGCTGATCCGCCTTCTCGCCAACGCCGGCCGGGCCGATGAGGCGAAGACAAGGCTCCGCACCTTCGCTGGTCTTGCAGGGCTCTCGGAAAGCGATCGTCGGACACGGGCGCGGCTGCTCGCCGAGTTCCAGCTCCGTGACGAGGCGATCGCCGAATGGCGCGAGCTCGCCGCCGACGGCTCGGCCGAAGACACGGTCAGCTACGCTCGCGCTCTGTCCGCCGAAGGAGCGAGCACCGAAGCGGCGCAGCTCATCGAGAAGATCCTTCATTCTCCGAACCTCACCGACGATCAGTTCATGGCGGTTGCCTTCGCACTCGTCGAGGCCGGCGACCCCGATCGCGCCATCAAGCTCTACGATGCTCGCGCCCCGAGCGATGGCCCGCCCAAGGCCAAGGTCAGGCGTGCCGCATTGCTCAATCGAGCGGGTCGATTCTCCGAGGCCGAGCAGGCACTCTCCCAAGCGGTCCAGGACGACCCCTCCGCGGAGAACATCCTCGAGCTCTCCCGGTTTCACGCCCGCCGCGGCAACCCGGAAATGGCCAGAAGGGTCATCTCCGAAGCCAGGCAGCGCGGAGTATCGACGCCTGAACTCGAGGCCGCCGACGCACTGGCCGCCTCCCTGACCCAGCAACTCACCCCGGAGCAGCAGCAGGCAGTCATCCAGAGCATCCCGGAGGGCCCCGAACGCGAACTGGCCGAAGCCACGCGCTGGTTCGATGCGAACCCGACCGATAGGCCGGGCTTCATCGAACGCTTGCGCAAGATCACGAACAAGGCGCCGCGCCTCGAACTCGCCTGGCGCTTCTTGGTGCAACACCTCGCAGATCAGGGGCAGATCGAAGAAGCCATCAAGGCCGCACGCTCCGCCTCGGCCGCGATTCCATCCTCGCTCGAAGTGGCACGCATGGAGACCACGATCCTGCTGATGAGCGGCCGACCCGCGGAAGCCGAACCCGCGGCTCGGCGCTGGAACGCGCTTGCCAAAGGCGCCTTCGATGCCAAGATCGCGATCGCGCAGGCCCTGATCCTCACTGATCGCGAACGCGAAGCCCGAGCGATCCTCGAACCACTCGCGGACCAGCACGCCGGCGAAGCGCCCGCCAGCGACCAGCGCCTTTGGGCCTCGTTCGTCGAGTCCTTTGCCCGCCTGGGCGAGACCGACCGGGCCCGCGACCTCGCCGCCAGACGCTCGTCCGATGAGCCCGGCTGGCGCGCCGCTCAGATCCAGATCGCCGCGAACAATGCAATGCCGGTCGCTGCCGCGCGAGAATGGCTCACGGACCTCCGCTCGTCCATCGATCCCGCGAGCGAGGACCCCCTCGCCCTCGCCGAGGGATTCGCAGCGCTCGCCGAGCGTTCCGACGATGCACGCGACATCGAGGCCGCGTTCGACCTGCTCCGCCCCGGTCTCTCGAAGCCGGATGTCAAGGTCGGCCAGCAGCTGATGGCCGCTTCACTGCTCGAACGACTCAAACGCGAGTCGGAAGCCGAGGCCTTGTACCGAGCGATCATCACAAAGGAACCCAAGCAATGGCTCGCTCTGAACAACCTGGCGTTCCTGCTGATTTCCCGCGGAGCCCCATCCGACGAACCACTCGCGCTCTGCCGCCGCACATTTGAGGTGACCAGCGGGCTGGCCCTGAACGACTCCGTCAAGTCGCAGCTCTACCAGACCAGAGCCTTGGCTGAACTCGGTGCCAAACTGCCAGCAGAAGCTATGGAATCCGCCCGCACCGCCCTGCGACTCGATCCTGCTTCGGGCTCGGCCGCCTTTGTGGAAGCCAAAGCCCTCGAAGCCAGCGGCCAACCCGCCAGGGCCCTCGACGCCGCACGCTCGCTGATCGCCAAGGTCGAGTCGGGTCGGGGCACGCTCACGCCCGAAGAACTCCGAGCGATGCAGGAACTCGTCAAGCGGCTCGACCCCCAAGATCGCCCGCCTCAATCCGCGCCATGATGCCGGGCCGCTTCGTTCATTTCCAGGTCGCTTTCACTCGATGTCGATGCCTGTCTCCTATAACTCAGACGAGCACACGAGTTGGAACGATTAGCCTTGGTTACACCGGAACCGTGGGGGACTGGGCGAACCGCGGTTCGCCCAGTTCAACCTTTCGATGTGATTCGATATCGCAGATCCTGATTGACTTTGGCGGATTCACACGCCAAACTATGCTGTCCGCGCATCGAGGGCAGCCCAAGGAGTCGAGTTGAGGTCACCGCTGATAGTCGCAGTTCACGTGTGCGCGCTGACCCCCTTCAGTGCTGCGGGGGCCATGTCGACTCTCAGCGCGGCTCAGCCCGGGCGATCCTTTGCGACGTTCGCCGCGTACATGCTTCAGGTTCCGATGGACCATCGGCCTGAGGACCGGGTGCACGCGCTCCACTTCTTGGCTGCGGATTCCGGAACCGACCCAGGTGTGGGGTCCTCCGCTTCGCTGGCCGACCTCCCCTCCTCCATGGTCCAGCATCTTTCCGCCCAGAACTTGTCCGTTCTGAGCGACCTCAGCGGATCTGGTTGGGATCAGTCAGCCCAAGCATTTGGCGAGTCAGACACCAGTCGTGGCAAGAGGGATGGTGGATCCGCAGATGGCGGCGCTGGTGGAGCCGATCCGCCTCCACCGCCAATCCCACTCCCGAACCCCGCCGCCCTGGCATTGGTCGGCTCGGTGGCGGTCGCGTTCGTGGTGCGTCGGCGCCCCGCCAAGTTCTGATGGCGATGTGGGTGCGGCGATCCGACCTGCCGATGGATCAAGTCCAACTTGATTGCAAGCGCTGCGTTCCGCTTCCACACCCCGCGGCGGAATGGGTCATCCGATAACGCATTGCAGGTTCAAGACTTACGAGCTGCAGACGCACGCGCCCATGGAGCGAGCTCTTGCCGGATGAAGCAACAAGTTGCCAAGCGCGTGTCGGCGATACCTCATTGCGGCTCAGATTCGGCCATTCTGAGCTGCGATCATGCCATTTCCCTATTGCGCGCTAAGTTATAGTTGTTTGCGTGATCGTTGCTTGCGACTAGTCGGATTCGGGGTTACATTGTCATCGATTCAGAGGGCTCTCACCCCTCCTCGGTCGTGTTCCACGCTGTCGAACAAGGCCTAACTCAGGGTGTCGGGGATCTTGGCCGGCGCAAATGCACCGGCTCGGGACTGATGAGGAGAAGAGGGTCATGAAAAAGTGGAATCTCCAATGCTTCGCTCTCGTGGGTTTCGCTGCAGTGGCTGGGGCCGCTCAGGCCGGAACCATCCGCGTCTACGGTGACGTCACCGGTGGCGCGATCCCGGGTGAAACGGCAGGCACTCGCTTCCGCCAAGGCAATGGTGGCGAGTTCAAGGTCGAGATCGTCAGCGGAACCAACTGGCCCGCCAACCGGTTCTCTGACAACATTGGCGCTGGCGGCGCCAACGGCAACGACACCTTCCAGACCTTCTGCCTTGAAAAAGACGAGTTTCTCTCGTTAGGCGGAACATACACCACGAATGACTCCTTCACGCAGACGGCGGTTCTGGGTGGCAACAACACGAACTCGGGTGACACGATCAGCAAGCAGACCGCTTGGCTCTACCTGAACTTCCGCAACGGCACCCTCAGCGGTTACGACTACAATGCCCCCTTGGGCAGCACCACTCGCGCTTCGGATGCTGAGCAGCTCCAAATCGCGATCTGGGCCCTCGAGAACGAAGAAAACATAGGCATCGGCGCTGAGAGCGGCTTGGCGGCCCTTCAAGGCATCCTGTCGGGCGACGCCGAGGCATGGGTCATTGCTGCGTTCGCCGCTCCGGCTGCGGCTCTTGATTCCGCATTCGCGCAGGTCGGCGTGCTCAACCTTTCCACTGGCGCAGAAAACAACCAGTCCTTGCTGACCCTCATCCCCCTTCCCAGCGCGACCGGCCTGGCGATGGCGGGGCTCATGGGCATGACGGTTCGTCGTCGTCGCTCGATGTAAACCTCTCTCTCTTCCTGCAACGGAGCAGCGTGGCCCTTTGCCTGGGCCACGCTGCTTTCTTTTTCAAGTCATGCTCCGCTGTAAAGCTTTCGTGAAAGCTCGCGGCGGTCAAGAGTTGATGTCGCCATCTCGAATCATCGATGCTCCGCGCGGAGACCATCCATGCAAATGCCTTTGCACAAAATGCTTACGATTCGAGCCCGTGTATCAGCCGACTCACGCATCCGACTGATGCAACAGATTGGCCTCAAATACCGGGCCCAAATGGTAAAGTGGGTAACTCTCTCGGGCTTTCTCCCGCTTCCTAGATCGCCTGCGTACCCCGAGTTGACTGTGGGTCATTTGTGAAAAGACATATCCGCGTTTGCAAGGATCGATTCGCGCGGTATACTTCCTGCTTCAGGGGTGAACCGAAAGCATCCGCGCTGGGAACCGTGGACTTTCGCCGGGCCCGTGATCAAGGAGAAGAGTCATGAAGTCACTGTCCATTTCTTTCGCTGCCGCGGTCTTCGTTGCCGTCGCTGGTTCGGCTGAGGCCGGCCAGGTCAAAGTCCATTACACCCCCTTCCAGACTGGCAACGGCGGCGAGTTCCGCATCGTCCGCCAGTCCGGATACGCGGGCGAGATGGGCAAGATGAGCGACGTCACCGGTACCGTCACCGCCAACAACGTCGCCAGCAGCGGCAAGGTCCTGCAGAACACAAGCGGCCAGTTCTACGATTTGTTTTCGAAGGGCAACAACGTCGCTCAGCGCACCGCGAGCACCACCAACCGCGACGCCACCGACTTCCAGACGTTCTGCCTCGAACGCAACGAGACCGTGAACGATAACACCATCTACTCCTACAGCGTTAACGCTGGCGCGATCCGCGGCGGCATCGGCGGTGGCAACCCCGACGTCGTCGGCGCCCACACCGCTTTCCTCTACAACAAGTTCCGCAGCGGTGTCCTCGCCGGCTACAACCTCTGGGGCAGCAGCGTCACCGAGACCATACGCGAGTCCTCCGCCAAGGCCCTCCAGCACGTGATCTGGTACTTCGAGGAAGAGCTCGGCGCTGTCAACTTGATCAACCTCAGCAACCTCTTCGCCCAGAACCCCAACGGCCTTAACGCCTCCGAGCAGGCTCAGGCTACGGCTTGGGCGACCGCCGCCGTATCCGCCGTCAACGGCGGTTACACCAACACCAACGTCCGTGCGCTCAACCTCTTCGTCGATGCGAACGGGAACGGCCGCTACGACAACAATGAAACGCTCGTCCAGTCGCAGCTCACCCTCATCCCGCTGCCCAGCGCTGCGGGCTTGGCAATGGCCGGCGTCATGGGGATCACGCTCCGTCGCCGCCGTTCCATGTAATCGTTCGATTCTTCGCCATTTGATTCAACACGACGGGGCCTCCGCAGGCCCCGTCTCTTTTTTTCCCTTCGATGCCGCGCGACCTCTGGGACCGCGTGCACGCGCTGATAGAGCGCAAGCACCGCGACTCGAAGTCCCGCTGGACGCACACGCACCTGCTCAAGGGCAAGCTTCGGACGTCCAACGGGGCGGCGATGAGCCCCAGCACCGTGCAGCGCCAGGCCGACACCAGGGGCGCGCCGAGCGGCCGCGAACGCCGCATCTCCTGCCACGTCAGCCCGCAGGCGCTCAAGCACGGCTACGACTCATGCCC
>JBIPMO010000353.1:0-3002 GCA_044369085.1 Phycisphaerales bacterium | reverse complement strand
CCGCACCCCTGACGAAGCAACGTGCGTGACCACCGCCGCATCGATCGATTCGGGCACGCCCATGATCGAGTGCACCAGGTGCATCGCGTCAAAGAGCCGTGCCCCCAGCGATCCCTGCCCGTGGCCCGACCGGAACGACACGCTGATGGTCCGTGCGGGCCCGAAGGCGTCGAGGAGTTCACCCAGCCCCGAGAGCCCCGGCGCCCGCCGGAAGAGCGTGACGAAGCAGCAGGTCTCGGCCCAGTGCGATGCTTCGGCGGCGGCCGCATCGCGCACGCTCGCGGGCACGGGCTCCAGAGCCAGCGCCGCGATCCCGCGTGATCGGCACAGCCGCAGCAGGTCGGCGTCCTCGATCGGCGGATCGCCCGCCGAAGAATCGAACGATGCCGAGGCCGCGAGCAGCACCGCGCGGATGTCGCGCGTCGCCAGCGCCAGACGCAGATCGTCGACGCGATTGGCCGCATCGAAGTGCGGGCCTTGGGGCCCCTCCGCCCCTCGCGTGCCCCCCGGGCATCCCCAGGCCGCGATGCTGATCTCGCCCGCCTCCACCAGCGCCTGCACCAGCGGCCCCTGGGCCGGGTCGAGCCAGACGAGCGTGGGCGTGAGCGAGCGCGCGGGCATGGAGATGGATCATACGGATCGGGCCCGTCACGCCGCGCCGTTCAGCCCGGCTCGAACGGCGAGCGAACCGCGCCGACCCGTTCGGGTCAGATCTCTGACCTCAACGTGCTAAGCACTCGGCGGTAATCCGCGCCCGCGCAGCCACCCAGGCCGCTGGCGCGCCTATCACACGAGTGAACGCGGGAGAACTGCGAAGGAGCCTCCCATGAAACGCCACGTGATCACGGCGTTGCTCGCATCGTCCGCCTTTGCCGTTGCGCACGCGAACGCCGCCCTCATCGTCACGTACATCAGCGAGACGCGCTCGGTTCATTCTGAAGGGAGCCAGTCTGCCTACAGCCTCGGGGACTTCAGCCCCTGGACGGGCAACGTAAGCGGCTCGTACATCCCGAACTATCCGGAGCCCTACCCCTACGCGAGTTCCAGCGCTTGGCAGCACTCCCACATCGGTCCGAACTTCATCAGGATGTTCGGCTCGTTGAGCGGCGACACGCTGGGCGACACCGCCGTGGCCACCAGCCGCCTGTTTGTGGAGTTCACACTTTCCGAGGCATCCTGGATGCACTTTGAACGAGATTCCTCCGAGGGCGGCGCGGCGTTCGCCAACGCCAGTTCTCATGTGCTTCTCACCGGCCCGTTCGGATCGGTCAACCTCGGCACCTCCTCGGGATTCCCGGGCATGCCCGCGATCGACTTCCGTCAGTGGCCCGCGGGGAGTTACCAGCTTGATGTGGCGCTTGACTACTCCTTCGGCGCGCCGGGCGGGCTGGAGTACGACGTCGTTCTCTGGATCCCGACCCCGGGGACCGCGGCGCTGTCGCTCGCGGGGCTGATCTTCGGGTTCAGACGGCGCCGGATGCCCGTGACTGCCTCATGATGCGCTCCTATGATGCAGTTGCATGCGGGAGATATTTGAAGGAGGCTCCTATGAAACGCCACATGATCACCGCATTGATCGCTTCGTCCGTCTTTACTGCATCGCAAGCGAGTGCCGCACTGATCGTGACGCCGATCAGCGAAACTCGCAGCATCCACTCCGAGGGGCCGATGAACGCGGCTTCACAGGGCGACTTCGGCTTCTGGGACGCCCGCGTGAGCGGCATGGTGACCACACCTTCCGGCACCGCCGGTTCCAGCGCCAGCCAACGCTCGTTTTTCCAGCCGACGTTCCTCAAGATGGAGGGGGCGTTCACCGGCGTCTACGACGGTAGCGAGACCGCGACCGCCAACAGCAAGCTGCGCTACGAGTTCAATCTTTCCGAAGCGACGTGGATGGGGCTGGGCGTCTTCGACACCACGATTGGGGTCGCCTTCGGCGGGACCTATGTCCGACTGACGGGCCCACAGGACATGGTCGAGTTCGGCCCGGGCATCACCGGTCAGGACGCACGGCTCTGGTCCGCGGGCAACTACCTCTTCGAAGTCAACATGGACTACTCCTACCCCGGCGACCCTTCCAGCGACACCTATCATGTCGCGCTGTGGATCCCGACCCCCGGTTCACTCATGCTCGCATGCGCGGGGACTCTGATCGGCCTGCGCCGCCGCAGGAGGTGAGCATCGCCTAGGATGTGCTCAGCGTCGGCGGGCGGTCGCCTGTGCATCGGTGTGCGCGAGCACACCGGGCGCCCAGGAGGAACGTCCGAGCACGAAAGGACACGGTGGTGGGTAACGCCCACCCGCCCGATGGTCGTCGGGCGAGGGCCATGGCAACAGAAAGCAAACCGCCGATGGCCGCGCAAGCGGATCAGGCAAGGGTGAAATGGTGGGGTAAGAGCCCACCGCTCGCCTGGTGACAGGCAGGCAAGGCTACATCCACCGCGTGCAAGGCCACGCAGCCACCTCCGGGGAAACCCGGGACCGCTCGTCCGGCGGGTGTGTGGCGGGTAGGCCGCTGATGACCGCGGGCGGCGACGCCCCGGCAAGAGAAATGGCCGCCTCCCACGCGCGGCGAAAGCCCCGCGGCGGCAGACAGAACTCGGCGTATCGCCGGCGCTCGACCAACCGCGGGCCACGGGCAACACCCGGGGCCCGCGGCCTTTTTTCCCCCTCGACTACGATTCGTTCAATGCCAGACCGCATCCGCATCACCGATGTCTCGCCCCGCGATGGCCTGCAGAACGAGCCGGGGTTCATCCCCACCGCCGCCAAGGTCCGCCTGGTCGAAGCGCTGTGCGCGGCGGGCGTCGATGAGGTCGAAGTGACCAGCTTCGTCTCGCCCAAGTGGGTCCCGCAGCTCGCCGATGCCGATGATGTGCTCCGCGAAGTGGGGGAGTTTGCAGATGGTGTCCGGCACGTGAGCGCCACGATCCCGCAGCGGGCCGCGAGTTCCCCCCCGGGGGGGCGTGCGGGCGGCGGCGGCGGGGGTGGGCTGCCCGTCT
>JBIPMO010000352.1:0-3004 GCA_044369085.1 Phycisphaerales bacterium | reverse complement strand
GGGAGGGTGTTCGTGCTGGATTCGTGCAGCACGGACGGGACGCAGGAGCTTGCCCGCGCGGCGGGGGCGACGGTGCTGGAGCACCGGTTCGAGAACTACTCGCGGCAGAAGAACTGGGGTCTTGAGAACATGCCCTTCGAGGGGGAGTGGGTGTTCATCCTTGATGCGGACGAGCGCGTGACGCCGCAGCTTCGCGACGAGCTGCTGGCGACGGCGGCGGCGAGCCCGGCGGTGAACGGGTTCTTCGTGAACCGGGTGAACATTTTCATGGGGCACCCGATCCGGCATGGCGGGCTGTACCCGTCGTGGAACCTGCGCCTGTTCCGGCGGGGCAAGTGCCGGTACGAGGACCGGTCGGTGCACGAGCACATGATCTGCGACGGCCCGACGGGGTACCTGAAGAACGACATGCTGCACGTGCTGCGGGAGACGATGCACGGGTATCTTGCCAAGCACATCCGCTACGCGGACATGGAGAGCGATGAGTGGGTGCGCCGGACGCTGAACGCGGGCCGTGAGCAGGGGGAGGACACGACGGCATTTCCGCCCGGCCAGCGGCTGCGGCTGTGGCTGCGTCGCGAGGTATCTCCGCGGATCCCGCTTCGTCCGGTGGTCCGGTTCCTGTACATGTACCTGGCGCAGCTCGGGTTTCTTGACGGTCGGGCGGGGTATCGGATGGCGATGCTGATGGCTTCGTACGAGTACATGATCGAGCTGCTTTACCGGGACAAGCTGCTGCGGGCCCGTCAGGGCGTGAAGTAGGGGGCGTGAAGCAGGTGGGATGAAGCCAGGGGGCGGGTCGTTTCGGAGTCGTGCTGCGATGCGGCGCGGATCCGTGTAGATTCTGCCCGTCGGGGGGGATTGATCGAGGAGCCTGGTGTGGCCCGGAGCGCTCGGAGCATTCTGCTCGTCAAGTTGCTGAAGAACGACGAGGACGAGGCCGACGCGGGTGCGGCGGTGCTGAACATGGTCTCGTTGGGGTCGTACAAGCAGGTGGTTCGGCTGCTGGAGCAGTTCAACACGGCGCCGGACGGGTCGAGGTCGCCCGAGAGCGCGGGGGTGCTGTTCGGGCCCGGGATCACGGTGCAGATGCCGATGGTCGGCCCGGACGATCCGGTGACGCAGGTGGTGGTGTCTTTGAACGAAGAGGACATGGCGTTCCCGGTGCTGCTGCGGGTTTGCCGGATGCTGGGGTGGAAGATGATGGACCCGGCGAGCGGTCGGACGTTTGGTGGGTAGGGGAGGGGTCAGGGGTTCGGGGCTGGGGTCTGGGAGCTGGGGGCTGGGGAGCACCGACTCTCAGATCAGAATCGGTGGCACTGGTGGGGGTTCGCGGGCATACTGATGGGCGATGAGCCTGCTGCTGCTGGCGGTGGTTGTGATGGTGCTGCTGGTGGCGGGGTACGTTGTCTACGGGTCGTTCATCGCGCGGCAGTACCGGATCGATGATGCGCTGGCGACGCCCGCGACGGTGCGGAGCGACGGGGTGGACTTCATCCCGACTCGTCCGTTCTACCTGCTATCGCAGCATTTCTCGGCGATCGCGGCGGCGGGGCCGATCGCGGGGCCGATCCTGGCGTGCGGGCAGTTCGGGTGGCTGCCGTGCGTGCTGTGGATCGTGCTCGGGGTGATCTTCATCGGGGCGGTGCACGACTTTTCAGCGCTGGTGGCGAGCGTTCGGCATGGGGCGCACTCGATCGCGGAGATCGCGCGGCAGCATCTGGGGCGGCGGGCGTACCTGGCGCTGGTGGCGTTCATCTGGCTGGCGTTGGTGTACGTGATCGTGGCGTTCACGCAGATCACGGCGGACTCGTTCGTCGGGAAGTCGGAAGAGCTCGCGGGGCTAGGGGTGGTGTTCAACAAGGGCGGGGCGGTGGCGATGGCGAGCACGCTGTACATGGTGCTGGCTCTGATTCTTGGTGTGGTGCAGCGGTACACGCGGGCACCGCTGTGGCTGGTGACGATGATCTTCGTGCCCGCGACGCTGGGGTGCGTGTGGGCGGGGACGCGGCTGGATGAGGTGCTGAACCTCGGGGCCTCATCGTGGTTCATCGTGATCCTGGTGTACTGCTTTGTGGCATCGATGCTTCCGATGTGGATGCTGCAGCAGCCGCGGGGGTACCTGGGCGGGTTTGTGCTCTACATCGCGATCGGCGTGGGGCTGCTGGGTGTGCTTTTCGGCGGGTACGTCGTGAAGCAGCCGATGCTGACGCCCGCGGCGATGGAGTCGCTGAACCCGCTCGCGGCGCTGAAGCTGGCGGATGCTGGGTCGGGCGTGTCGATGACGAGCCTGATCTTTCCGTTCCTGTTCGTGACGATCGCGTGCGGGGCGTGCAGCGGGTTTCACGGGCTGATCTGCGGGGGGACGACGAGCAAGCAGGTGGCGAAAGAGTCGCACTGCAAGCCGGTGGCGTTCGGGGCGATGCTGCTGGAGGGGCTGGTGGCGATCATCGCGCTCTCGACGATCATGATGCTGACGCCCGAGCAATCGAAGGGCATGCCCGCAGCGCGGATCTATGGGGACGGGCTGGCGGCGTACCTGACGCTGGTGCTGGGCAAGGATGCGCTGGTGTTCTGCGCGACGTTCGGGGCGATGGCGTTCAGCACGTTCGTGTTCGATACGCTCGACATCTCGACGCGGCTGGGGCGGTACCTGCTGACGGAACTTTTCACGAGCGCCCGCGGGCGGCACTCCGGCGAAGAGGAACCGGGGGGCGTGGCGGATGCGCACCGCGGGGTTCAGTTGGTCGCGGCGGGGCTGACGGCGGGGGTGCCGCTGGCGCTGTTGCTGACGGCGGACCCGGCGGCGTACCGACTTTTCTGGACGCTCTTTGGGACATCCAATCAGCTGCTCGCGGCGCTCACGTTGCTCGGGATCACGGTGTGGCTGCGCAAGAGCGGGAAGCGGATCTGGTTCGTGGCGGTGCCGATGGTGTTCGTGATGACGATCACCGTGTGGGCTCTGGGGATTCAGGTGTTCGTGGGGGTGCGTGATCTGGTGGGT
>JBIPMO010000351.1:0-3006 GCA_044369085.1 Phycisphaerales bacterium | reverse complement strand
TGGAGGGCTTCTGGGGGCAGAGAGGGGAGAGGGGAGAGGCGAAGACGAGGAGCACCGATTCCCAGGGCGGAATCGGTGGCACGGTGGTTAGTCGGCGCCGTTGCGCTCGGCGGATTCCTTCATGCTCTCGCCGGCTTTTTCGACATCCTTGCCGAGGCCCTTGGTGGTGTTGCAGGCGGCGAGTGACAGCGAGATCGCGAGCGCGGTGAGTGCTGCATAGATGCTGATGGCGCGTTTCATGAGGACCTTTCCGGGATTGTGGGGCGTGTCAGGCGACCGGGGATGACTTGCCGGTGATGAGGCTGTAGAGCAGCCCGGCGATGAAGATGACGAGGAAGACGAAGAAGAGGATGCGGGCGATGTACATCGACTGGCCCGCGATGCCCGTGAAGCCAAGCAGGGCGGCGACGATGGCGAGGACGAGGAAGATGAATGCCCAGCGAAGCATGTGTTGGACTCCTTGGGTGACTTGCGCGGGGTGATGGCGGGGCCGGGCGGGTGTGGCGCGTCAGTTGCTCTTGCCGCGGAGGCCGATGCCGCCGAGGACAAGCCCGGTGGCGGCCATGGCGATGCCGCCGATGATGTACCAGGTGGTGGCCTTGGTGAAGCGGCCCGTGAAGGTGTTGCTGACCTGGTCGGCGATGGAGTTGGATGAGTTCATCCCGACGATGAAGAGCGTGATTCCGCCGAGGATGAGGAAGATGGCGAGGATGCGGTTGGGGTTCATGGTCGGCTCCGCATCGGTGGCGAGCGACGCTGGATGTGCCTGTATCCCGTCATCAGACGAGATCCTGTTGGCATTCAGGGCGCGTGAGCGCTGTGCTCGCAGCGACTAATCGGAGTGTAAGACGCGCGAAGTTGATGTCAACGCGGATGGGTCGAATGAGATGACAACCGGGGAAAGTTCCGGGTGGTGGGGCCGGTTCTGGTTGCCGGATGCCGCGGTGCAACAGTCCGCTGTTGATCCGTGTGTTCAATGGGGTGGGATACGTAGAAGGCGTAGCAGGGTCGAACGGAGGAGCCCTTCGGCCGTGGCACCCATCGGGATGGTGATGCACACCCTTTGACCGTGACACCCGCCGGACATTGCGTGAGGTCTTGGAGGGATCGGGGGATGTCGTTGCGGTGGCTGATGTGGAATCGAGGTATGTGCGGCACCGACCCTGGGTGTGGATCGGTGCCGTGTGGTGATTGGGCGAGGGTGGCTCGTTGCCTGGGTGGTCAGTTGCAGGGCAACTGCCAGTTAGCGAGGGTGGTGGTGATGTCGATGAAGTCGACGGTGTGCGAGCCGTCGGAGTCGCCGGGCCCGTAGGGGAAGGTGTAGGTGTAGCCGAAGCGGGAGAGGATGGTGGTGATGTCGCCGAAGTCGACATCGCGGTCGGCGTTGGTGTCGCCCGGGCAGTGGGCGAGCGGGGAGTCGAGGCCGGTCACGAGCCAGCCGGTGATGACGCCCGACTCGAGGTGACCGCCGCAGATGGCGTTGCCATCATCGGAGATGGCATCGGCGGTGGTGATGTTCCAGTTCGCGAGGTTGATGCCGATGGAGATGAGGTAGTCGTTGAGGTCGACCATGCCCAGGGGCTGGGTCCAGAGGAAGGTGCGGCCGCCGCTGAGGCCGATGATCCTGGAGCCGTCGGCGCTCATGTCGGCGGGGATGGAGTCGGAAGCGCCGGGCAGGGCGCCGAGTTCGCGCATGCCTTGGGATGCGGACCAAGTGAAGGTGTGGTGGACGAAGTCGTTGGTGTAGTAGTGGCCCGCGATGAGGGAGCCATCGGCGCTGATGCGCGAGGCGTGGGTTCGCCAGATGCCCGGCATGATGCCCAGGTCCTGCATGCCCGTGGCGGCGGTCCAGCGGAAGGCGCGGCCCGAGTCATCGGGGTAGTAGCAGGTGCCGACGATGATGGAGCCGTCGGCGTTGAGTGCGGCGGCGGAAGCGGAGGATCCGCCCGGTGAGAGGCCCAGGGGCTGCATGCCCAGAGCGGCGGTCCATCGGGAGGCGTGGGGGTAGCCGCTGCTGCCCGAGGAGTTGCAGATGACGACGCTGCCATCGGCGCTGATGGCGACCGCGTTCGCGGCGGTGTCGGGGGCGGGCACTCCGATGTCCTGCATGCCCGCGGCAGTCCAGCGGAAGGCGTGCGCGCTGGGTCCTCCGAAGGATGAGTAGCCGACGATGACCGAGCCATCACCGCAGATGGCGTTGGCGATGGCCGAGGGTGCGCCGGGGAGGGTGCCGAGAAGCTGCATGCCATCTTGCTGGGTCCAGCGGAAGGCCTGGGCCCAGTAGGTGGAGGCGAGGCCGGCGCGGCCCGCGATGACGGTGCCGTCGGCGTTGATCGCCCAAGCGTTTGAGTAGGTGCCGCTCGGGAGGATGCCCAAATCACGGATGGTCGGTGCGGCGAGGCATGCGGATGACACGAGCAGCCCTGCCGCGGCGGCCACGGAGTGGGTGAACGGTTTCATGGCGAGTCTCCTTTGGACCCGCTTCGGTTCGGGGTGCCTCGGGGTCACAAGTCGCCGCTCCCGCAGATCGGTGGAGAGGCCGCGAACCGTTCGGGCATTGGAGTTGTATGCGTCGCGCAGAGCGGGTCAAGGGATGCGCACGATCGCGCGGGTGAGTGGCGGGTGTGGGTCGTGAATACGGTGGAGTTGCGTAGGTCTGTTCGAGGACGAACAGATTGCGAGCGAGGCATCGCGCGTGGCTGGGCCGCTCGGAGTCCTGGTCGACGGGCGGGCGCGATGGGCGCTCGGTGCGATGAATCGAGCCGGGTCGAGCGATCAGGAGCGGCAATGAAGGACAGCGTCGTCCCAGGCGATGGGGTCGGCGGTGCTCTTGGTGTGGTCGCTGGCGATGCTGCTCGTGATGGCGGCGGAGCCGGTGGCGGTTGCTCAGGCGGCGGCAGAGCCGGGGAACCATCCGTGCATGTGGCGGCTGCAGAAGGATGGGAACTGGAAGGCGACGCTCGACATGCGGAACACGGATTCGCGGTGAGGGGGGAAGGGCGAGGG
>JBIPMO010000408.1:0-3012 GCA_044369085.1 Phycisphaerales bacterium | reverse complement strand
AGTGGCCTTTATTTTTAATCCGGTCTTTGCAGTCAGCTTTATGAAGCCCGAAGAACCCATGGAGTCTCACCAGAAAAAAGCGGTATTCCGCAACAAATGGTGGTGGGTCTTTTTGATAGGAGGATGCTTAATTCACTTGACTGGTTTTCATGGCACGGCCAACTTTTTACTGATGCTGGCCGGCTTGATGGTTTTCTATGCATATTTATTAAAGGCATGGATTCATCGTTTTCAGCATCACACACTACCTTCTTTAATGAGTCGCTACGAGACATTACTTCGCTGGTTATTGGTGGGAACCCGTCCGGTAAAAATGTTCGCTTCGCTTTTTGGACTATTCATCATTTCGTTGGTTTTGCTAATGCTACGAGGCAATAAGATGACCTTCTTTCCATCGGGTGATCCCAACTTTGTGTATGTCTATGCCAAATTACCGGTAGGAACGGATGTGGAGTACACAGATAGTATTACCCGTGTACTCGAAAAAAGAGTGATGTCGGTTTTAAAAGATCAACCCCCGGGGCAAGAAGGATCTATCGTAGAGAGCGTTATTAGTAACGTAGCCATCAGTGCCAATAATCCCCGCGACAATAATCGCAGTGTGCAACCACACCTCGGCCGCATTCAGGTGTCGTTCGTGGAGTTCGAAAAGCGCCATGGCAAATCCTCTGCGCCCTACCTTACTGCCATTCGCGAGGTTGTGCAGGGTATTCCCGGTGTTAGTGTCGAGGTCGATCAAGAGACCAATGGACCACCCACCGATCCCCCCGTCAATATAGAGATAGTGGGAGATGATTTTGAAGAATTGGCCCAGACATCTACCCGTTTGTTGCAGTATCTCGATAAAAACAAGGTTGAGGGTATCTCTAGTTTAAAGGCTGATGTCGATCTCAATAATCCAGAGATCACCATTGTCGTAGATCGTGCCAGAAGTACCATGGAGGGTATCAGTACCGCACAGATTGGGATGGCCCTTCGCACAGCGCAATTCGGAAAAGAGGTCAGTAAGATCAAAGATGGGGAGGACGAATATAAAATTCAGTTGCGTTATGGTCCGCAGTATAGAGGTAATGTTGAAGACCTGCTCAACATGCGCATCGTCTTTATGGATATGAATACTATGCAGATCAAGTCGGTACCACTGGGCGCCATTGCCTCGCTCAATTATACCAATACGGCCGGAGGTATTAAACGCAAAAACGTGCGTCGTACCATTCAGCTGCAAAGTAGTGTTACAGACCCCACACAGGTAACCCGTATCAATGCGGAGCTATCTGATCGCATTAGTGAGTTTAGACAAAAAAATTCTCTACCCGAGAATGTTGTTATCAAGCAGAGTGGACAAAGTGAACAAGAAAAAGAAACCCAGTCCTTCTTGGGTACGGCATTGCTTATGGCTATTGGTATTATCTTTTTAATACTGGTACTGCAGTTCAATAGCATGAGTAAACCCTTTATTGTGATCACCGAAATTTTCTTCTCCGTTATCGGTGTCTTTTTGGGATATGCGCTTAGCGGTATTACGCTGGCCTCTATTATGGTGGGCGTTGGTATTGTAGGATTGGCCGGTATCGTAATTAAGAATGGTATTTTGTTGATCGAGTTCACCGATGAGCTTCGCAGCAGAGGCTATCGTACCCGCGAAGCTGCTATTCAGGCGGGTAAGATTCGGATTATTCCCGTGTTACTTACAGCTGTGGCTACCATCTTGGGATTATTACCCTTAGCCGTAGGATTCAATATCGATTTTGCAGGTCTTTTTCAACACGGTCGTCCTAACATTTTCTTTGGCGGAGACAGTGTGGTGTTCTGGGGCCCGCTAAGCTGGACCATCATCTTCGGATTGATCTTCTCTTTCTTCTTAACCTTGTTGTTGGTGCCGGGCATGTACTTGATCGCCGAGCGACTGCGTCGCCCGATGGAACGATTCTACGGCACCCGCTATATTGCCTTGCTAGGATTTGCCGGTCCTTTCTTTTTTATTTTTGCAGGATTGATGATGTTGGTGAGAAAATGGCAAGGACGTCGGGTGTGGATGGGACAGTTAAAACAAAATAATAGCTAAATTCGTAGTAATTCAGCCTTATTAAATAAATGAGCCGTAAGCTAGAGATACTTCAAGATGTGGTCATCAAATTCGCCGGAGACAGCGGCGATGGCATGCAGCTAACCGGCAGTCAATTTACCACTAACACGGCTTTGCTGGGAATCGATCTGGCTACTTTTCCTGACTTTCCTGCCGAGATTCGTGCCCCACAGGGAACGCTACCTGGTGTGAGCGGATTTCAGTTGCGATTTTCTTCCGACAGGGTCTTTACCCCCGGCGATATATGCGATGTACTGGTGGCCATGAATGCCGCGGCACTTAAAGTAAATCTCAAAGCCCTTAAGAAAGGGGGTAAGATTATTGCCAATACCGATGGATTCGATGCTAAGAACCTGCGACTGGCCAACTACCCCGAGGGAGTCAATCCGCTCGATGACGGATCGCTGTCAAATTACGAGCTCATTCGCATGGACGTCACCAAGATGACCCGTGAGTCCTTAAAGGACGCTCCATTGGGGATGAAAGAAAAGGACCGGGCCAAAAATATGTTCGTCCTTGGATTTCTCTACTGGATGTACGGGCGCGACATGGCCAATACCATCAATTTCTTAAAAGAGAAGTTTGCTAAAAAGCCCGACATTCTCGATAGTAATATCAAGGTGTTGCAGGCCGGATACAATTATGGGGATACCACCGAGACCTTTCATACCACTTATTCTGTAGAGCGGGCCAAGATGGAGCCCGGTTCGTATCGGTCCATTATGGGCAATCAATCTTTATCGCTGGGGTTGATCGCTGCTTCTCAAAAAAGTGGTCTGCCTTTGTTCTTGGGGTCTTATCCTATTACTCCGGCTTCGGATATTTTACATGATCTATCCAAATACAAAAATTTTGGGGTTAGAACGTTTCAGGCCGAAGACGAGATTGCGGCCATCACCTCTGCCATTGGGGCTTCTTATGGTGGG
>JBIPMO010000350.1:0-3020 GCA_044369085.1 Phycisphaerales bacterium | reverse complement strand
GCGAGGTGGGCAGGGTACGCCTCGAAGTCTTCCGGGTGCATGATCGTCTGCAGCAGCCCGCTGCCCATGGCCCGCACATCCTCCGGGGTATACCCGAGCATGTTGAAGAAGTGGCCGTTGACATAGACGTTCTGCCGCAGTTCGAGGTCGTAGACATAGAGGATGATCGGAGCGGTCAGCGCCACGCGGTCGAGGAACAGCTGGCGCTCGCGCAGGTCACGTTCCGCATCCTTACGTTCCGTGATGTCCTGGAACGACCCCCAGACCCTCACGGTCTTCCCCGCCATGCGCTCGGCCCGGCCGATCGCGTGGACCCAGATCTGCCGCCCCTTGGCGGTGACGAGCTGAAGCTCGAGGTTGTAGCCCTCGCCGGTTTCGATCGCGTGCCTCACCGCGTCGCTGATGATCTCCACGCTCTTTGGCGCGTAGAAGCCGATGGCCCGCTCGACGGTCGGCGCCGGCCCGGTCGGATCGAGCTCGTGGATGCGGTACACCTCTTCGGACCAGAACAGCCGGCCCGATTGCACATCGAGCTCCCATCCGCCGATGTGGGCCGCGGCGTTGGTCTGTTCGATCAGTCGTGTCAGACGCTCGGTCTCGGTGACGTCGCGTGCGATGCCGAAGATGAGCCCCTGCTCGGGCTGGGGGACCGAGCGCCACGAGAGGGTCCGGTACGCGCCGTCCTTGCCGCGGTAGCGGTTGCGGAATGAGTAGATCTGCACCCCGTCGATGAGCTGGCCGCGGGCGGACTCGGTGAGCTCGCGGTCATCGGGGTGCACAAAGTCCAGCCACGGTCTGGCGGTCAGCTCGGCCGCGGTCCAGCCCAGGGTCCTTTCCCACGCGCTGTTCACCACGCGGAAGTATCCATCCATCGACGCGATGCAGATCATGTCGGGGGCGATATCGATGAGCTTGTCGCGCTCGGACTCCAGCCGCTTCAGGTCGGTGATGTCCAGCAGAACACCGTCCCACGTCACGCACGCCCCGGGGCCCCTGGTGGGCTTGGCCCGGAGGTTGGCCCAGCGGCGCTCGCCATCGGGCCGAACGACACGGACCACGAGGTCGACCGGCTCACCGGTGACGGCGGCTTCAAGCATCGCGTCGAGGTAGCGGCGCGCATCCTCTGGCTCGAAGCGCGGGTCGCCGTCCATCATGTTCCGTCGTGGAAACTCGGAGGCGCCGCCGAAGAGGGATCGGTACCCCGCGCTGGTGAAGACTCGCTCCAGCGTCCCGTCCGGGTGCTGAAGCGACCGGAAGACCACGCCCGGGATGTGGTCGGCGATCGCGCGCATGCGGGTCTCGCTCTCACGCAGCGCTTCCTCCGCGTTCTTGCGGAGCGTGATGTCGAACATCACGCCGCTGAGCTCGACCGGCGTGCCATCGGCGGACTTCGAGACGCGGACCTCATCGCGGAGCCAGATGACGCGGCCGTCCGCGGCGATCATGCGGTACTCGAACGCGTGGTCGACCCCGGCCCGCGTGCTGGTGAGGCAGAAGTTGCTGGCCCACTTCAGATCGTCGGGGTGGACGTGGTCGATCCAGAAGTTGGGCTCGAGCCACCGCTCGATCGGGTAACCAAGCAGGCGTACCGCCTCCTCGCTGACGAACGTGAACGTGAAGTCCTTGGGGCTGGCTCGCCAGAGCACCGCGCTGGCCATGGCGACCAGGCCACGGTACCTCTGCTCGCTCTCGCGCAGGTCGCGCTCGGCGCTCTTGCGCAGCGTGATGTCGAACATCACGCCCACGGCCCGCACCGCTCGGCCGTCCTCGTCGCGGACGATGCTGCTGCGGTCGATCACATCGATGTACGAGCCGTCCGCGCGCGCAAAGCGGTACTCCTCGGTCCACGTCGATATGGCCGGGTCTTCGATCGCTCGATGCAGGCTATCGGCCGCCCGGTGGCGGTCATCGGGGTGGACGAGATTGATCCACCAGTTCAGATCGGTATCGCGGAGATCGGCGGGGTAGCCCAGCAGGTTGGTCACCGCGTCGTTCCACACGATGCGCCCGGTGGCGAAACTCCAGTCCCAGATCACATCATCCCCGGCGAGCGAGGCCAGCCGCAGGCGCTCCTCGACGGTGTTGCGCGCGATCTCCACGCGCCGCTGCTCGGTGATGTCGAGGATCAGCCCGTGCCAGCGCTGCATCCCGCCCTTGTGGACCGAGCCTTTGGCGATCGACCGGACCCAGATCGGCTCGCGTCCGGGCGGGCACAAGGCGTAGTCGCACTCCATCGTCCCGTTGCCCGCGAGCGCCGCGTCGGCGGCTTCCTGGATGCGCAGGTGGTCCGCCGGGCTGATCAGCGTGAAATAGACGTCCAGATTCTCGCGCACCCGCGCCGCGAGGTCCTTCCCGAGCAGCCGCTCGAGGCCCGGGCCCGCGAACTCGAGCTTTCGGCGGCCGATGGGCCAGTACAGCGACGAATAGGCGACGCCGGGAACGTTGTCGGCCAGAGCCCGGTACCGCTCTTCACCCTCGGCCGCGCGCAGCGCCGAAGCACGCGTGCGGCGGCGAGCAACCACCAGCGCCGCGATGATCGCGCTCTGGAGCAGCATGAACGCCGTCCCCGCAAGCAGCCACAGCGCGTTGCGGCTCCAGAAGTCTTCGGGATCGTTGATCACGACGCTGCCGGGGGGCAGTTCGGAGCGGGAAATCCCCCAGCGTTCCAGCAGGCGTGCGTCGAAAATCGGGCGGTTGGCGCCCCTGATGACCGGGATGCTCGCCGTCTTCTCGCCGCGGAGTATCCGCCCGGCGATTCCCGCTGCGCGCTCGCCGTAGGCCTCGCCCGACGCCACCATGCCACCCAGCGCGTAGGTTCCCATCTGATTCACCAGGGCGCTGTAGAGGGCAAAGACGGGGCGCGAAGCGCTCGCCGTCAGCGAACCGACCAACTCGTTCGGAGATTGGCCCACCCCCGAAGGCGCCGGGTCAACGTGCAGGATGACTTCTTCGGGGCCCGCCGCTGCGACGGCCTTGAGCTGATCTTCGAGGGTCGGGCCGTCGACCCAGACCGGTTCCAG
>JBIPMO010000349.1:0-3033 GCA_044369085.1 Phycisphaerales bacterium | reverse complement strand
CCGTGCTCGCGGGCCTTGACGGGCGAGCGGTCGCCCTCGGCGAGGGCGCCATCGGCCTGATCGACGGGCGAGGAACCGCCATCGCCATCAAGCTCGCCGCCGCCGTTGGTGCCCGGTGGGTCGGGGTTGGGGATGAAGCGAGCATCCTTGCCGCGAGCGGCGAGGACGAGGGCATCATCGGCGGCGTTGATCACGCCGTCGGTGTTGACATCGGCGCGGACGTGCGCGGGGTTGGCCGGGTCGACCGTGGTTCCGATGAGCGACCGGACGGCCGCGACATCGGTGTTGTTGACGCGGCGGTCGCCCGTCACGTCGCCAGCGAGGGCTGTGATGAAGGCGATGCGGTTGCCAGCGAGCGGGTTGCCCGCGACATCGCGGATGTTGAGCAGCTCGACGTAGTACTTGGCGTTATCGGGGAGCGGCGGGTTGAAGGTGATGACCGCCGTCCGGTTGCCGTTGCGGGTGCTGGTGCCGATGGTGATGCCGCTGACATCCACCGGCTGGTTGTCGGGGGGGTTGAGCCCGCTGAGGCGGACGAAGGTGGAGTTGAGGGTTTCTGGGTTGATGGGCTCGGAGAAGTCGAGCAGCAGGGTCGCGACTCCCGAGGATCGCGGCTCGGATGAGAGCAGCGCGACGGGCAGCGTGGCCTCGCCCGCCGGGCCGTGGGTCGCGGCGGTGCGCCACGAGGTGATCTCGGGCGGGATGGCATCGGCATCGAAGATGAGCGAGTAGCGACCGGGCCCGCCCTTATCGAAGATGTGGATCTTGAACTCGCGGACGGGCTGCTCCTGCGGGTCGATGAAGGTGCGGTCGGTCTGGCGGAAGTTGAAGCCGGGGATGATCACCTTGCCATCGGAGCGCACCACCTCGCGCAGGCGGAACATGCCCTGGAAGGGGTCGGTGAGGCGGATGTAGGCCCAGTCGTTTCCGGGCATGACGACATCCACGGTCGCCGATGCGTCGCGGCCCGACCGGTTGGGGGTCACGTTGCCGAAGAGGATCGGGATGACCTCCTCGACCGTGCCATCGGACTTGTAGAGCGTGTCGGGCAGGTCCTGGTTGAGCGGGTCGGCGATGGCGTTGATGACGAAGTCGGGGATGAGGTCATCCGAGGGAACATCGGCGCGGGCGACCTGGATCAGTTCGTGGATGTTGACCTCCTCGATGAGCGAGGAGCGCGGGTTGTTGAGCGGGTCGGTGTGAGTGAAGGTCGCCGAGTAGTCGGTGAACTGGCCCTGCAGGCTCGAGACCATCAGCCAGCGAGCGACCTTGGTCGAGTTCGAGGGCACATCGCCGAGGTTCAGGGTCAGGGCCGGGGTCGCGGGTTCAGAGCCGATCGAGGCACCGAGCAACTGGAAGTTGATGAGCAGGCCGCGCTCGTTCTCGATGATCTGCGGCTGCCCGGAGGACACGCGGAGATTGCGAGCCTCGCCGAAGCCGCGGTTGTTCACGAGCATGCCGAGCGAGAAGGGCTCGGAGGGCTCGATGACGCTCGCGGTGAAGGGATTGTCAGAGAAGACATCCCGCTGCCAGAAGTAATCAAAGTAGAGCTTCGGATCCGGCCGGACGGTGATCGTCACGGGCTGGAGCGGGATCGCGAACGTGTTGCCGCCCAGCGAGTACGAGAACGCGCCGCCGACCTTGTAGAGGGTCGGGGCCATCGGCGCGGCGTCAGAAAGCGGGAGCAGCAGCCACGAGGCGGTGCCGCCGCCCGATGGCGGGATGAAGCCGGTGCCATCCACGCCCGAGATGCTGCCGGTGAAGGTGGGCGGGTAGATGTTGAACTTGTCGGAGGCGGGCTGGTCGAGGGCATCGAGGATGAACACATCAACCAGCAGATTCTCGACGGCCGCGGCGTTGTTGCCGTTGATGATCTCAAGCGAAGCCGTGAAGGCCGAGCGTGTCAGCGCGACGCGCTGGTTGAGCTGCAGCACGACCTTGGCGCAGGTGCCATCGCCCGTCAGGGTCGCGACCGAATCCTCATCCGGGTCGACCGGCGCGGAAGTGGCGGCGATGACGCTGTCGGGCTGGAAGCCCCAGATGGGCCGGCGTTCGGGGGCCATCGAGAACTTGGGGATACGGCGCGGGAGCGCAGCGCGGACCTCGCGCTCGATCGCATCGGTGTCGACGTAGTAGGGCTCGAGGTAGGGGTTCTCGCGGGTGCCCGTGCAGGCCTCTTCGACGAAGTAGTACTTGGATCCGGGCTCGATGATCGTCAGGTCGACATCCTGGCCGAGGATGGAGCAGTTGAAGGCGAGTCCGCCTTCCAGCCAGATGCCCTTGAAGCAGGCCTCGGCCGAGAGCATGCCGTCGGCCAGGTGCACGCTGGCGCACACACCGGTGTTAATGGAGGCCGAGGCGTTGCCCGAGCAGACGGGTTCTTCCTCGCCCGGGAGGGTGACCTTCACGTCAAAGACCACGCCGCACGACGGGGTGGCGCAGAGCTCCCCGTTGGCCTGAACGCCCGGCATCGCGCCCGGGCAGTCGGTCTCTGAGGTGTACGAGGCATCGACCGAACCGTTGAAGGTCACCGAGCAGGACGCACCGGCGGTCGCCGAAACCTCGACGGGGCCGACGCCGGGGATGTTCACGCTCTTGGTGACCGACAGCTCGGCCCCGGCGAGGGTGATCTTGGCAGATGCCTCGCCGCCGCCCGAAACACGGATGAATGATCTGGGCGCGTTGTCCACGCAGCAGGGCACTAGGCAGCCCTGCCCGTTGACATCGACCTCGACATCTTCGAGGCGCGGGATGCTGTTGAGAACACCCTCGACCGCGGAAGCAGCAAAGCCCAGCAATGATGAGAAGTCGGCGCAGTACTCGCCCTCGGCCTGGCAGATGCAGGGGTCCTGCCCGCCGGGCGGGTTGAACGTCGGCTGCACGCCGTAGGGCTGACCGGGCCCGCCCGAACCGCCGCCGCCGCACCAGCAGAAGCCGCCGCCACCGCCCCCACCACCGCCACCACCGCCGCCACCGCCGCCGCCGCCACCGGTCGAGTCGCCGATGCAGCCATCGAAGAGGTTGATGAAGAAG
>JBIPMO010000004.1:0-26421 GCA_044369085.1 Phycisphaerales bacterium | reverse complement strand
GGTTTTACTGCGGGTCGACGGCGGTGCTGGTCTCGGCTCACCAGTCGATCGGCTGCAAGGCGGTGATGCTGTTCGGCAACACCGAGCAGAAGGCCAAGTGGCTGCCGCATCTTGCCAAGGACTGGGTCAGCGCGTTCTGCCTGTCGGAGCCCAACGTCGGCTGTGATGCGGGCGGGCAGGAGACGCGCTGCGTCAAGACCGAAGATGGTGAGTTCTACGTCCTCAACGGCGAGAAGAAGTGGGCGACCTCGGGCGCGATCTCGGGCCTGTTCACGGTGATGGCCAAGCAGAAGATCAAGGACCCCCGGACGGGCAAAGAGTCGGAGCGGGTGTCGGCGCTGGTGTGTCACCCCGACATGCCGGGCGTCGAGATCTACCAGAAGAACCGTTCCAAGTGCGGGATCCGCGGGACGTGGCAGGCTCGCATCCGATTCCACGATGTGCGGGTCCCCAAGTCCAACCTGCTGCACACCGAGGGCAAGGGTCTGAACGTCGCTCTGACGTGTCTGAACTACGGGCGTTGCACGCTTTCGGCGGGCATGCTCGGCGGGGCGGTGCGGGCGATGAACCAGTCGATCAAGTGGGCTCGGACGCGCTACCAGTTCGACCGTCCGCTCGCCGATTTCGAGCTGGTGAAGCAGAAGATCGCTCGTCAGGCGGCGCTGTGCTACGCGATGGACGCGATGCTGTACATGACGACGGGGTTCCTGGACCGTCACGATGATGACATCCGGATCGAGACCGCGATCTGCAAGACCTTCTGCTCGGAGATGGGCTGGCGGTCGGTCAACGATGCGGTGCAGATCATGGGCGGCGAGTCGTACATGACCGAGAACGAGGTCGAGCGGATCTTCCGCGACTCGCGCATCAACCTGATTGTCGAGGGGGCCAACGAGGTGATGCAGTCGTTCATCTTCGGCTACGGGGGCAAGGCCCTGGCGGAGCTGATGGTGGGCATCAAGGAGATCTGCGGGCCCGACAAGGAGAAGGGGCTCATCGGCAACGCGCTCATGGGCATGAAGGGGATCACCAAGCCGGGCGTGGCCGCCAAGGCGATCCCGCTCGGCCTTGAGCTTTTCCTGGGGATGAAGAAGGCAGCGCCGCGCATCAGCCGGCTGCACCCCTCGCTCGCGGCTCACGCCGAGCGGGTGTGCGATCTGGTGCGGGAGCATTCGCACATGTTCAAGGTGGCGAGCAAGGAGCACGAGGAGGCGATCCTCGAGCACCAGTGCACGCAGGCCCGCATCGCGGATGTGGCGATCTACCTGCACGCGATGATCTGCACGCTGAGCAAGCTCGACAAGCAGATCCGCGCGGGCGAAGAGGGCATGGACTTCGAGCGCGACAAGTCCGCAGCGCTGCACTTCCTGGACATGGCCGAGCTGTGGATCCGCGACTCGTGGCGTGCTCTGCGCTACAACGCCGATGACAGCATGCGCCGCGCCGCGGCCGCCGCGATCGCCCACAACGACGCGATGCCCCCGACGCACTTCTCGATCCCTGAGAAGACGCCGGACACATCCGCTCGCGGCAAGGGGCGCAAGGTCGATCAGTCGGCCATCAAGCAGTTCCCCGGGTTCGGCATCGTCGGTGGCGTGCCGGAGGGGGCGCGGGCGCACCCCGAGCACTGAGCTTTCGCCCGGCGATTCAGGCGTTTCTGCGAGGCCTCGCCGATCCGGCGGGGCCTCGTTCATTCCCGGGAGAACGCGCCCGGCTCCCCGTATACTCCCCGTTTCCGCACGCCACCAACCCCACGAGGCCCCCCGTGAGCCGCAAGAAAAAACCCTCGCGCCGCCCGCGACCCTCGAACGCCGAGCCCACCCCCGCCGCCAAGACCCATTCGCCGGGCCCGCAGCGGCGCGGCAACGAACAGCCAA
Source organism: Phycisphaerales bacterium (assembly GCA_044369085.1). Lineage (GTDB taxonomy): Bacteria > Planctomycetota > Phycisphaerae > Phycisphaerales > UBA1924 > JAEUIV01. The sequence goes on along the minus strand of JBIPMO010000004.1, from coordinate 24,544 downwards.
GACCCACCATGTCCAACCCGAACAAGGTCGTGTATGAGGCCCGCATCGAGCACACCCAGATCCTCGATGAGGAGGGGCGACTTGACGAGCAGGCCGCCAAGGGGACGCTGACCGATCAGGATGTGATCTTCCTGTACGAGCAGATGTCCCAGTGCCGGCACCTGGATGAGATCGCCTTCAAGCTCCAGCGGTCGGGGCGCATGGGCACCTACCCGCAGAACAAGGGGCAGGAGGCCGGGCCCGCGGGCATCGGCTACGTGGTGCGGCAGCGCGGGTCGCGCGATTACCTCGTGCCCTGCTACCGCGAGAACATCGCGCTGTTCATGAACGGGCTGCCGATGGAGAAGATCCTGCTGCACTGGATGGGCGACGAGCGGGGCAACCAGATCCCGCCGGGTGTGAACATCCTGCCGATCTCGATCCCCATCGGGACGCACCCGCTGCACGCGGTGGGCATTGCGTACAAGATGAAGTATCGAAAGGAGGACACCTGCGCGATCTCGTTCTTTGGCGATGGCGCGACCTCCGAGGGCGACTTCCACGAGGCGATGAACTTCGCCAGCGCCTGGAAGGTGCCGGCGGTCTTCTTCTGCCAGAACAACTTCTGGGCCATCTCGGTGCCGCGTGCTCTGCAGAGCGGGTCAGAGACCATCGTGCAGAAGGGGCTCGCCTACGGCATGCCGTGCTTCCAGATCGATGGGAACGACATCTTCGCTTCGTACAAGATCGGCAAGGAGGCGGTGCGGCTCGCGGTGGAGGAGAACCGGCCGGTGTTCATCGAGGCGGTGACCTACCGCCTTGGCGACCACACCACGGCCGATGATGCTCGCCGCTACCGCGATGCGGCCGAACTGGAATCGTGGGTGAAGAAGGACCCGCTGATCAGGGTGCGCAAGTACCTGGAATCCAAGCGGCTCTGGAACGATGCGAAGCAGGCCGACATGGATGCTCGCAACGCTGCCCACGTGGATGCGGTGGTGAAGCGTGCGATGAACATCGAGGCTCCGCCGACGAGCGACATCTTTGACTACACCTACGCGAGCCTGGAAGGGAACGAAGAACTGCGCCGGCAGCGCGAGACGCGGCGGACGAGCGGGCTGGGGCAGATGCCTGAGCAGGAGAGGTTGGCGCGGTAGGAGATCATTGATGCTCATCCAACTCACCGATGCCGAGGGTCGCGAGACGTGGATCAATCCGATCCATGTCAAGATTGTTCGCACGCGCAAGGGGATGCTCGGCGGTGAGAAGGGGACCGAGGTGTGGTTCTCATTCCACGCGACGTCGCAGGCGCTGTACTTCAAGGAATCCGCCGAGCAGCTCGCCGGGCTGATCGAGGCGGCGATGCCGCCTGTTCTGCTGATCGATGCGGGGAGCGGGGATGACCCGCCCGTGAATCCGAGCGCGGACTAGGCGGGGTGATACCATCGTGACTTCGCCCTGATTCGCCCTTGAGAGCCGCCCTTGCACTGTCCTGCGTCCCCCGCCCCCCGGACCCCTTCCTTGGATCTGCCCATGGCCAACCTCACCCTCGTTCAAGCCATCAACCTTGCTATTGCCCAGGAAATGGAGGCGGATGACCGCGTCATCATTCTCGGGGAGGATGTGGGCAAGAACGGCGGCGTTTTCCGCGTCACAGAGGGCTTGCAGGCGCGGTTCGGGGCGGATCGGGTGATTGATTCGCCGCTCGCGGAGTCGGGGATCATCGGGACGGCGATCGGGATGGCGATGGCCGGGCTGCGTCCCATCCCCGAGATCCAGTTCGAGGGGTTCCTAGGCCCGGCGTATGACCAGATCACGAACCACGCTGCGCGGTACCGCACGCGGTCGCGCGGCAGCGTGACGATCCCGCTGACGATCCGCATCCCGGTGGGCGGGGGCATCCACGCCCCCGAGCTGCACTCGGACTCGCCCGAGGCGATCTACGCCCATACGCCGGGGATCAAGGTGGTCATGCCGAGCAGCCCGTACGATGCCAAGGGGCTGCTGATCTCGGCGATCCGCGACCCCGACCCGGTGATGTTCTTCGAGCCCAAGCGCATCTACCGAGCCTTCCGCGAGGAGGTGCCCGAAGATGAGTACACCATCCCGATCGGCAAGGCCAAGATCGTCGAGCAGGGGACCGACCTCACGCTGATTTCGTGGGGCGCCACGGTGCTGCAGTGCGTCGAGGCGATGGACAACCTGCCCGATGATCTGTCGGTGGAGTTGATCGATCTGCGGACGATCTACCCGCTCGATGTCGATTGCATCATCGAGAGCGTGCAGAAGACGGGGCGCTGCGTGATCGCGTGCGAGGCCCCCAAGACGGCGAGCATGGCCGCGGAGATCGCGACGATCGTGCAGGAGCACTGCTTCCTGCACCTCAAGGCCCCGGTGCAGCGCGTGTGCGGGTTTGACACGGTGATGCCGTACTACAAGCTGGAACTGGACTACCTGATCGATGCGCCGAAGATTGGCGAGGCGGTGGTGCAGTGTGCGGGGTATTGAGGGCTTGCGGTGCGTTCGGACCCTGATCCCGTTCGCGCGGCATGCTTTGGACTATGGGGGTCCGATTGCCAACCCGTTCCTACTACACCGATTCGATCGCCGATTTTCTGACGCGCCCATGGCACGAGATCCTTGGTCAGCTCACGCAGCAGAGTGAGTTTGCGGTCGAGAATCCTCAGCGTGAGGCTTGGCGGGCACAGTTCGAGGTACTGCGAACGTCCCTTCAGAGCTTCCGCTGCCCCGGCAGAATCCACTTCGAGTTCGTGATTCCAAGGATCGGGCGACGCGTCGACGTAATCTTGCTAATCCGTCACGTCGTATTCGTGATCGAGTTCAAGGCGGGAGAGCAGCGGTTCACGCGCAGCGCAATCGATCAGGTGTTCGACTACGCGCTCGATCTGAAGTACTTTCACGAGACGAGCCACGACGCGAAGATTGCGCCCATCCTCGTCGCGACCGGAGCGGTTGATCCAGCGCCCAACGACTCATTGGTGGTCCGATCTGACGGGTTGCTGGACCCGCTTCGAGCCACGCCGGAATCGCTGCACATCGTTCTTCAGCATGTGCTCGATCATTGTGACGGCTCCGAAGTTGATCTCGAGGCATGGGAGCATGGCGCATACAAGCCGACTCCAACAATCATCGAAGCCGCCATGGCGCTGTACAGCGGCCATTCGGTCAGTGAAATCTCTCGCAGCGATGCGAGCGCAATCAATCTCAGTCAAACCTCCGACTGCATCGCGAGGATCATCGAAGAGTCTCGGGCGAAGTCTCAAAAGGCCATCTGCTTCGTGACGGGTGTGCCCGGCGCGGGCAAGACGCTGGCGGGCTTGAATATCGCGACTCGCTTCATGGACAACGAGAGACAGATGCACAGCGTCTTTCTGTCCGGCAACGGGCCTTTGGTAGCAGTCATGCGTGAGGCGCTCGCGCAGGACAAGGTGGAAAGAGAGCGTGCCGCGGGCAAGCGGCTCACCAAAGGCGAAGCCAACAGACAGGTGAGCATGTTCATTCAGAACGTCCACCATTTCCGCGATGACTGTCTTCGAGACGAGGCCGCTCCGGTGAATCATGTCGCGATCTTCGACGAGGCTCAGCGTGCATGGGACCGAAAGACGACAGAGAAGTTCATGCGACAGAAGAAGGGCCGGCTGCACTTTGAGCACTCAGAGCCCGGATTCTTGATCTCTTGCATGGATCGTCACCAGGACTGGGCCGTCATCATCTGTCTTGTCGGGCATGGCCAAGAAATTCACGAAGGTGAGGCCGGCATCGGTGAGTGGATTCGATCGATCGTACAATCCTTTCCGCATTGGCATGTCCACATGTCGCCGCGTCTTGAAGAAGACGATTACATGGAGGTACACGTCCGCACGCTTCTCGAGGATCGCCCTTGGGTGCATGTGGATCCGAGTTTGCATCTGGGCGTGTCATTGCGATCCTTCCGGGCCGAGAATCTGTCGGCAATGGTGAAGCATGTCCTCGAGGCGGATATCGTCGGCGCTCGCAGCATGTTCAAGACCGTGTCGCGAGACTACCCGCTCGCTCTGACGCGGAGTATTCATGCTGCCAGGTCTTGGCTGCGCGAGCGCGCCCGTGGCTCAGAGAGATACGGAATCGTCGCTGCGTCCAAAGCGCACCGCCTCAAGCCGCTTGGCATCAACGTTCGGACGAAGATCGATCCCGTCAACTGGTTCTTGAAATCAAAGGACGATGTGCGGTCCTCCTTCTATCTCGAGGATGTTGCCACCGAGTTTCAGGTGCAGGGGCTTGAACTTGATTGGGCCTGTGTCGCGTGGGATGCAGATCTGCGATTTCGATCGGGTCGATGGCAGCACTTTGCTTTTGAAGGCTCCATGTGGAAGCGCACGAGAAATGCCGAGTCGCAAAGCTACTTGGTCAATACTTATCGAGTTCTTCTGACACGTGCTCGGCAAGGAATGGTCATTTGCGTACCTGAGGGCAGTGAGTCCGATGCCACGAGACCCCATGAATTCTACGACGAAACGTACACATTTCTTCGTAGCGTCGGCCTCCCGGAGGTCTAGCACGCATCTTCATCGACGCACCCGGACGGCTGCGAACCTTCTCTCCCGCTCATCCGTACTCCCCCCATGCCCCTCTTCATGATCATCGAGCGGTTCAAGAACTCCGATCCGGTCCCCGTCTACCGCCGGTTCCGCGAACGCGGGCGGCTGGCTCCTGATGGGCTCGTGTATGTCTCCTCATGGGTCGATCACGGGCTGACGACGTGTTACCAGGTGATGGAGGCCCCGGGCGAGCGGGACGCGGCTCGGGCGCTGCTTGACCGGTGGATCGCGAACTGGAGCGACATCGTGGACTTCGAGGTGATCCCGGTGATCACATCGAAGGAAGCGGCGGAGCGTGTGGCGACGTGAGGGAGAGGGTAGAGGGGAGAGGGTTTAGGGGAGAGGGGATAGGGTCGAGGGTTAGAGAGGGGAGTGTGCGGTTGCCGCGTTTGGCTCGCTTGAGCGAGCGTTAGCCCGCGGCGAAGCCGACTGGGGAGCCGCCCGCGGGTGGGGCGGGGGTTGGGCCCGTCGTTGCGGTGGGCGATGCGCCGGTGCCAGTTGAGCTGCGGAGCACCTCATCGAGGATATGGATCGCCACGCGGCACTCGGCGGTGAGGGCGACGGTGGCCATCTTGCCGTGGGCCTGGGTGTAGGCGGCGTTCGCGATGACACCGAACTCCTTGCCCTCAGCGCGGTGCTTCTCGACGAGGTCGGCGGTGTGGACGACGCAGTAGCGGATGAGGGTGATCTGCCCGACGGTCTGGGCGGTCTGCTCGCAGTGTCCGATGTAGGTGAGGCCGTTGGTGGCATCGACGGCGTAGAAGTGGTCCATCCTGCTGCCGTGGGTGATCGGTGCCAGTGCCATCGGATGCTCCTTGGTGTCGCGTTCATCGCACGAGGCGGGCCCGGGGAACCGGATCCGCGGGCTCAGACATCATCGTCGGTGGGCAGCCATTCGCACAAGCCGTCGCAGTCCTTTCCGCGGGGCCAATCGCCCGCGAGCATGCCGCGGATGGCCTCGTCGATCCTCTTTCTGGTCTTCTTGAGGTCCAGGCGGGCCAGGTCGATGACGCCGCGTTCGCCGGTGGCGAGCATCCAGTACTCGGCTCGGCCGGTCGGGATTTCGCCGGGGGCCGGGGCCAGCCCGTCGATTTCCGCGAGCGCCATGGCGTAGATGCCGAGCTGGAGGTCATCTTTCTTGGGCTCGGTGAACTGTTAGAGCGCGTCGCCGGTTTTGTAATCCACGATCCGGATTCCGCCATCGGCGGGCTGATCGATGCGGTCGATCTTGGCCTCGAAGCGGTGCGAGACCGCGGGGTCATCGGGATCGGGATAGACCATGCGGACCTTGCGCTCGATGTGCAGCACCATGTCGCTGTCATCGTGGAACTTGTCGATGAACGAATACAGCTGGGCGGTGGCGCGTTCGAAGGCCTCGGCATCGAAGGAGGCGGCATCGGGCCCGCCGCGGCGGGCTTCTTCCTCGCCGAGTTGCAGCAAGCGAGCGGTCCCGGGGGGCTGGCGCTCGTTCTTCTCCGCTTCGATGCACTCCTTCAGGTAGCGTTCGATCGCGGCGTGGACGATCCGCCCGACGTTCATGCTGCGGTCGGGCGGGGATCGCAGCCCCTCGATGTAGCGAGCGTAGAAGCAACGCGGGCACTTCTCGTAGGCTCGGACTGCGGAGTAGGAAAGTTCGAGCGGGCCCTTCATGGGCCTCAGCAGCTTTGTGAGTGGGGCGTTGGCGCCGAGGCGATTCATCAGCTCTCTCAGGCGGGCGGCGAAGGGGTCCGCGAGAGCGGCGAGTGCGCGGTCGGGGTCGGCGCCCGCTCGGAGGCGTTCCACCGCTCGCAGCGCGGCCGCGGCCTCGCCCAAGCGGTGCGAAGCATCCGCGAGCCGGGGATCGTCGAGGGCTGGGTCGGCGGATTCGTGCAGAGCGGCGTAGGCGCACTGCCGGATCCACGCCGCTTCCTTGGAGAGGGCTTCATCGCGCCGGTGGGCTGCGCTCGCCTCATCGGCGACTGATTCAGCCGCATCGGGCGAGAGGCCCGCCCCCTGGATGAGCGTGCTGCCATCGAACTCCTGAACGGTCACGCCCGGCGAGCCCTGCGTCAGCTCGAAGTAGTAGTCAGCGGCATCTCCCTGAGACTTCTTGGCCTTGGCGAGCAGCACGAGGCGTCGGCGGGCGCGTGTGCAGGCGACGTAGAACAGTCTTCGCTGCTCGTCATCGCGGTCGGGGGTTGCCTGGCCCTTGAAGTCATCGGGCACACCGTCATCATCCTGATCGTTGCGCCTGGCGGGGAAGCCGCCGGGCCTGCACTTGGCCAGGAAGACGGTGTCGAACTCGAGCCCCTTGCTTTTGTGCGCGGTCATGAGCCAGACGGCATCGGGCGCATCGGGGGCTCCGGGGGCCGGGTCGTCATCGGTCGCTTCGAGGCGCGAATCGCCCGGTGAGGTGAACTCCTTCTCATCGTCCTTGCTGAGGTCGTCGTAGTACGCGAGCAGGGCCCGCAGATCGCCGGGTTCATCCAGGTGCGGCTGGCGGGACTGCGCCCAGCGCATGACGGCGGCGAGGTTCGAGATGCGTGAGGCGCGCTCGTGGGTTTGCAGATCCTCACCGAGCGCGAGTTCGGCTCGGAGGACGATCCGCCGGATGGATTCCTCGGCATTGTGGGCCATGACGAAGGCGCGCAGTTCGGCGGCGAGCGCGAGGAAGCGGGCGAGCGCTGGTTCCTCGTGGGCCTTGGCGGCGAGCCAGTCCATAAACGCGATGCGCTCGGCCTCGGTGCGCCAGGTCGACTCGCGTTCGAAGGCTTGCTGCCATTGCAGGACGCGGTCGTGCGGGACGAAGTGGGGGGGGCGGAGCAGGAGCCGGCGGATGCTCGCGGGCTCGCCCGCGGTAGCGCCGGTCGGCGACGCCAGGATTCGCATCCAGGCCATGAGGTCCTTGACCCCCGCATCGTCGAGGGGGGTGGTGCGCTGGCGGATGGCGACGGGGATGCCGTGCATCTCGAGCACGCTCGCGATCTGCCAGATCGTGGCGTTGGCGAATGCGATCACGCCAAAGGATGAGTACCTGGCATCGCCGATCGCGCCCCGTGCTTCGGCGAGTTCGCGGGCTCGCCGGATCATCGCGACGATCGCGAGCCCGGCGTGCTTGTCATCATCGAGGATGACCCCTTCGACCGACCCGGGCGCGGGCTCGGCCCCGTCGCGAGCGGCGGCCTCGATCACCTTGTCAGGCGCGAAGCGATGGGTTGCTCGCCCGATGTGGGCGTTGGCGGCGGCGATGATCGACCGCCCGCTGCGGTAGTTGTCGCGGAGGGCGACCTTGGCGTGGTCCTTCCAGATCCCGGCGAAGCGCTCGAAGGCCGCGCTGTCGGCGCCGCGGAAGCCGTAGATCGCCTGGTCATCATCGCCCACCACGCAGAGGTCGGGGGGCTTGCCCGAGGGGAGTCTGGGCGGGGCGACGTGCCGGAGCAACTCGACCTGAGCGCGATTGACATCCTGGAACTCATCGGCGACGACGTGGCGGAACTCATCGCGGACGATGGCGGCGGTGACCGGCTTGTCGGCGAAGATCCGCAGCGGCAGGGTGAGGAAGTCGTCGTAGGTCATGAGGCCGCGCTCGATGCAGGCGGCGTCGTAGGCCTCGAACAGCCGGGCGCGGTGTTCGAAGAGCAGAGTCTCTTCCCGCGCTGCTTCGAGCTCATCACCCGAGAGTGCGGACGGGTTGTCCTTGATGCGGCTCGCCATTGCGCGGGCGTGGGCGACCGCCTCGGCGGGGGTGCGAGCGGCGTGGCGGCAGCCCGCGATGAACTTCATGGCCCCCGCGATCGCCTCGTCGCGTCCGCGGGCGGCGAAGAAGCCGAAGAGCTCCCGGTCGCGGATCAGGCGGCGCAGCAGGCGACGCTGCTGAGCGCTGTCCATGATGGTGCCGTCGCGGCGGAGGCCGATGTAGTCTCCGAAGCGCCTGATCAGCGAGTGGCCGAAGGAGTGGAACGTGCACGCCTGAACTTGCTCGGCGATTCGGCCACCTACCGCCGCGGCGAGCCGGGCTCGCATCTCCGCCGCGGCCTTGACGCTGAAGGTGACGGCGAGGATGCACGCGGGGTCGGATCCCTCTTCGATGAGTCGCCGCAGGCGTGCGATGATGACGAAGGTCTTGCCGGTGCCCGGTCCCGCGAGCACGGCCAGAGGCCCGGCGTCGTGATCGACCGCCTCTCGCTGGGCCTTGTTCAGTTGATCTCGCCACGACCCCGCCATGGCGAGAGTTTACGTGATCCGAGGGCCTGCCTGCCCGCGGGCTCTTCAGGGCTTGGGCACGTCAAAGGTGTTGCCGGCTCGCAGATCCCCGCTCTCGAGCCCCTTCTTGAACCATCGGACGCGTTGCTCGCTGGTTCCATGGGTGAACGATTCGGGGGTGACGTAGCCGCGCGAGCGGAGCTGGATGCGGTCATCACCGATCGACGATGCGGCCCGGAGCCCCTCTTCGATGTCCCCGGCTTCGAGCACCTGCCGCGCTGCCTGCGCGTGGTGGGCCCACACGCCCGCGTAATAGTCGGCCTGCAGCTCCAGCCGGACCGAAAGGTCGTTGTATTCTGATTCGCTCATGCGCTCGCGTGCGGAGTGGACCTCATCCATCGTGCCGAGCAGCTTCTGGACGTGGTGGCCCACTTCGTGGGCGATGACGTAGGCCTGGGCGAAGTCTCCGGGGGCGCCGAACTTCTGGGAGAGCTCTTCATAAAAGGAGAGGTCGATGTAGATCTTCTCATCGGCGGGGCAGTAGAAGGGCCCGCTCGCGGCCGATGCCACGCCGCATCCGCTGCGCACCTCTTCGCGAAAGAGCACCAGAGCGGGCTCGCGGTACTCGGCGCCGATGCTCCGGAACTGCTCGTTCCAGACATCTTCGGTGTCTCCGAGCACGCGTGTGACGAAGTCGCGCAGGTCGGCTTCCGATGCCGACTCGGCGGCGGTGCCGCCGGGGCTTCCCATCGGGCTTGTGGGGATCGCGCCGGGCCCGCCCGGTCCTCCCTGGGGCATGTTCTGCAGGAGCTGCTGCGGATTCCCTCCCAGGACGATGAAGAGCAAGACGATGATGACGATGCCGATGCCGCCGCCGCCTGCCGCCATGCGGCCGCCGCCGCCGCCGATCCGGATCCCGCCCATGCCGGGCATACCCCTGCCCCCGCCCCCGCTCCGCTGGTCTTCGACGTTGTCGCTCTCTCGCATCTGGTCGCGTCGCATGGCAGGTTCTCCCGCGGTCAGGCTGTTGTATGCCCCGTCGTCCCAGGAACCCCGGCAATCTACCCGCACGGGCGGGGTACCACGCTTGCAGCCGGATCGAACTTCCCGATGATGTCCCGCATGCGCTTCCGCCGGTGGGTCGAGATGATGCTGGTGTTTTTCGTCGGCCCGGGGGTCGGAGCGGTCGCGTTTCATCCGCGGCATGTGCTCGTCGTGCTGGCGGTGCTGGCGGTCGGGACATTCATTCTGCTCTGGCGCGACCGGGAGTTTGACCGTCGCGAGCTGTTCAACTGGCGCGGGGTGCGGAACGGCATCGGCAGCGTGCTGATCCGCTACGCCCTGCTGATGACCGCTCTGTCGCTACTGATTCTCTACGTCGATCCGGGCGAGTTCCTGAAGATGCCGCGCGAGCGGACGCAGATCTGGATCCTGCTGATGATCTTCTACCCCTTCTTCAGCGTGTACCCGCAGGAGCTTGTGTGGCGGACGTTTTTCCACCACCGCTACCGACCGATCCTGCCCAACAGGTGGGCCATGATGACCGCGAGCGCACTGGCGTTCGGCTGGATGCACATCGTGTTCCGCAACCCGGTCGCGGTGGCCATGACCGTGGCGGGCGGGGCGCTTTTCGCGTTCACCTACGAGCGGACCCGTTCCACCGCAGCGGTCTGGATCGAGCATGGCCTCTACGGGTGCGCGATGTTCACGCTGGGCCTCGGGGTGTACTTTTACGGTGGCGCGGTTCCGCAGTAGCGACTGGTCGCACGGGCGCTGCCGCCCGCCCGCGTTGTCCGCCCACCGAATAAACTCTCGCCGTGCCAAAGCCCCCGCCGGACATTGCAGCGCGAGTCAAGGCCCTGCGCGAGCTGCTGGATCGCGCTAGCCGCGCGTACTACGTCGATAACGCGCCGTTCTTGTCCGATCAGGAGTTCGATGAGAAGCTCGAAGAACTGGCCGCTCTCGAACGCGACCATCCCGCGCTTGACGATCCGTCATCCCCGACTCATCGCGTCGGCGGCGAGCCGATCAATGGATTCCGGACGGTTGCGCACGCCGTCCCGATGATGAGCATCGACAACACGTACAGCGATGCCGAGGTTCGTGCCTGGGTCGCGCGGTGCGCCAAGGCCCTGGGCGTGAACGAGCCCGGAGCGGGAGCGACGGGTCTGTTTCCCTCGATGGCCGACGAAGCGGGAGCGGCGGGCGCTCCCCTTCAACCGCTGCGTTTCGCCTGCGATCCGAAGATCGATGGCGTGGCGATCTCGCTGCGGTACGAGGGTGGGATCCTCACGAAGGCCCTGACGCGCGGCGATGGCGTGAAGGGCGATGATGTGCTCCACAACATCAAGACGGTCCGCGCGATCCCGCTGGCTTTGAACACCGCGCACCCGCCCGAGGTGCTGGAGGTGCGCGGCGAGGTCTACATCCCGATCAAGGAGTTCGCTCGGATCAACGAGAACCGCGAGGCCGAGGGGGAAGAACCCTTCATGAACCCTCGCAACGCGTGCGCGGGGACTCTCAAGCAGCTTGACTCCCGCATCACCGCCGAGCGGCGACTGGGGTTCGTGGCCCACGGTCGCGGCGAGTGCATCCCCGATGGTGTCGATGAGACATACTCGGGATTCCTCGAGCGCCTTCGCGGTTTTGGACTGCCGACCAACGCCACCACCCTGTGCGACACGGCCGATGCGATCCTCCGAGCGATCGCCGAGTTCCGCTCGACCATCCCATCGCGCCCGTACATGGTTGACGGCATGGTCATCCGCATCGATTCCTTCGCGCAGCAGCGATCGCTCGGCGTGACGAGCAAGAGCCCTCGCTGGGCCATCGCGTACAAGTATCCCGCGGAGCGCAAGACCACCACGCTGCTCCGCGTCGAGGCCCAGGTGGGCAAGACGGGCAAGATCACTCCGCGAGCGGTCATGGAGCCCGTTCTGCTCGCGGGCACGGTGGTCCAGCACGCCACGCTGCACAACTGGGGGATGGTCAGGGCCAAGGACCTTCGCGAGGGCGACACGGTCGTCGTCGAAAAGGCGGGCGAGATCATTCCACAGGTGATCGAAGCACTGAAGGAGAAGCGGCCGCGAGGCGCCACGGCCATCACGGCACCTGACTTGTGCCCGGAGTGTCGCGGCCCGACCGAGGTTGAGCCCGATGAATCCGCCCGGGACACCGAGACCGAAACGGTCCGCCGCTGTATCAACCCGGAGTGTCCCGCGCAGGTCCGCGAGAAGCTCATCTGGTTCACGGGCCGCAAGCAGATGGATATCGACGGGCTGGGCGAGAAGACCATCGACCAGATCCGCGCGACCGGCGACATCCCGCTGAGCAGCTTCGCCGACATCTTCCGGCTGCCAGGCCACCGTGCTCGGCTGATCGAACTGGAGCGCATGGGCGAGAAGAAGGTGGAGAACCTGATCGCGGGGGTTGAAGCGGCCAAGGATCGGCCGCTCGCGCGTGTGCTGGGTTCGCTGGGCATCCGGCACGTCGGATCGTCCAACGGCAAGCTGCTCGCTCGACGGTTTGCTTCGCTCGAGGATCTGCTCGGGGCCGCGGCCGCCGATCTTGAGGCGATCGAGGGCTTCGGGCCGATCCGGGCGGAGGTGGTCAGCCGCTACCTGCACAGCGAGGCCGGCAAGCACACTTTTGAGGAACTGCGCCGCGCCGGGTTGACATTCCCGAACCCCGACCACCGCCCGGTGGCCGCTTCGGGCGTCGTCGCCGCCGATCCCGCCAGCCCCTTCGCCGGGAAGACCATCGTCCTCACGGGTACTCTGGATTCCTTCGAGCGAGAGGATCTGAAGGAGAGGCTCGAAAGGCTCGGTGCCAAGGTGACGGGCAGCGTGTCGAAGAAAACAACTCTGGTCATCGCGGGCAAGGAGGCGGGCTCGAAGCTCGAAAAGGCCACCGAACTCGGCATCGAGGTCTGGGACGAACAGCGGCTGCTTCAGGCCTTGCATGAAGTCTCCGAACGCCCATGATCCGTGCGCAGAGCGCCTGTTCCCTGTTCCCTGTTCCCTGTTCCCCGTTCCCCGATCCCCGATCCCCGATCCCCGATCCCTGGTTACTGATCCCTGATCCCCGCTCATGCAGAACGTCGAACTCAAACGTGAACTCCGAGACATGGACCTGTGCCGGTCGGTGATCCGTCGCCTCGGTGCCGCGCACGCGGCCACCGTGACCCAGCGCGACACCTACTTCCGCATCGCGGAGGGGCGCCTCAAGAAGCGAGAGGTCGAGGGTGAAGCGCCGGAGTGGATCTACTACCACCGCCAGAATCGCCTGACGGCCCGGATCTCGCATTTCTCGATCCTTTCCGAGGAAGAGGCTCTGACGCGCTTCGGCAGGATCGCGCTGCCCGTCCGCGTCATCGTCGATAAGACGCGCGAGATCTGGCTGAAGGACAACCTTCGCATCCACCTTGATGATGTCCACGGGCTGGGACGTTTCCTGGAGATCGAGGCTCTGGTCACCCCGAGGAACCACGTCGGCAACTGCCACCAGCAGATCGCCGACCTGACCAAGGCGCTGGCCCCGATCCTGGGTGAGGCCATCGCCATGTCGTACTCGGACATGCTCGAGCACGACCAGGGCGAGTGATTCAACCGGCACGGGGTGGCCGATCGGTCGGGTGTCAAAACCCCGTAAACTCTGATGGTGCTTCCCGCGATCGCCATCGCTTTTGCTGTCTCGTTCGGTCTGAGCATCCTGCTCACCTTCGTCGTTCGCGCTGCGGGCAGACGCCGGGCTCTCCTCGACTCCGCCGGAGCGCCGGGCCACACCAAGGTCCTGCGCAGCGTTCCGAACATCGGGGGCATCGCGATCTTCTGGTCCTTCGCGCTGCCGATCATCATCGCGCTGGCCGCGATCTGGTCCGTGCCGACTTTCATCACAGCGATCGCGCCCGCGGCCGAGCCGCACCTCCCGGGCATCCGCTCGCAGACGGGCCTGGCCTTGGGGCTGCTCGGCTGCACGCTGGTCCTGCACATCATGGGTTTGATCGACGACCGCCGGGCGCTGGGGCCGTGGCTTAAGTTCGCGGTGCAGTTCGCCGTCGCGGCCGCCATCGTTCTGTTGTTTGATGTCCGCATCCTGACACTCCTCGACGGCTTCGCGGGCGGGCCTTGGCTGTCGGCGGCGATCACGGTCCTGTGGATTGTGACGATCACCAACGCCATGAACTTCATGGACAACATGGACGGCTTATCCGCGGGGGTTGCCGCTACCGCCGCGGCGGGGTTGCTCCTTTCCGCGCTCGCATCGGGCCAGTGGTTTGTGGCCGCGACGCTCGCGATCCTGATCGGGGCGCTGGGTGGGTTTCTGGTCTTCAACTTCCCTTTCAGCGAGCGCCGCGGTGCCACCATCTTCATGGGCGATGGCGGATCGCTGGTGATCGGCTTCCTGCTGGCGTTCCTCGCGGTCAGGGTCACGTATGTGACCGCGCCGATCGGGGGCGCAGCTCGCGATCAGGCCTGGCTCACAGCTCCCGGATCGCTGGCGATGCTTATGCCGCTTTGCGCCTTGGCCATCCCGCTCTATGACCTGGTGTCTGTCAGCATCATCCGGCTCAGCCAAGGTCGCAGCCCGCTGGTTGGTGATCGTCAGCACTTCTCGCACAGGCTTCGCGCGGCGGGACTTTCTGTCCGGCGCACGGTGCTGGTCATCTGCGGCTGCACGGCCATCACCGGGATCACGGGCATTCTTCTGGCTTGGGCCACGGTCTGGCAGGCAGCGCTCGCGGTGCTTCAGGTCTTTCTGGTCCTGGCACTGATCGCGATCTACGAGCACGGAAGGGGATGGAAAGATCCTGCGGCAGGAAGCGGCGCGTGATGGCGAACCGACGAGCACACGGCCGCTCGCAGCGCTCGAGGGCGAGCCGCGCATGAAGCATGCCGCTTCAACCATGCGCTGGTGCGGCGTCGGCACGATCCTCTTTGTCGCCCTTGCCCGCGCGATGTCCACCGCCGGCCGCGTCCCGTGGTGGGATATCGACCCGATGCTCAGCTGGACACCGGAGACAACGCGGACGCCGGGCGAATCGCTCGCGCTCGATGCACTGGTCTGGGTCGCCGTCGCGATGGTCGCGGCGGGGGAGTTGATCGTGCGCCGATCGATCCCTTGGAGGACGGGACTGCTCGTGCTCATTGGTTGCGGCGGCGCAGCTCTGCACGCGGCGGTCCTCGCACCGTTCACCGCCGCGGGGTCGGCCGCACCTCAGCACGGTGAGTTTGCGAACCTGATCATCGCGAGCGGCTGGTCCGCGGCCCTCGCGGGGGGGTGGGCGCTCACCATCGCCGCTCGCGACCGGCGCGTGCGTGCGGTGGCCGCCGCGATTCTGCTCGGCGCGGTGCTCGCATTGGCCGCTCGCGGCCTTTACCAGGTGTTCGTTGAACACCCGCGTCTTGTGGCATCGTTTGAGGCGAATCGCGAAGAACGACTGGCGGCCATCGGCCTTGATCCCGCATCCCAGACCGCGGCGATCTACGAGCGGCGGCTGCGCCAGGCCGAGGCCACCGGCTGGTTCGGGTTCGCCAACGTCTACGGGTCGATCGTCGGCGCATCGCTGGTGGCGTGGGGCGTGATCGCGCTTGGTGCCTGCCGCGCTGCTCGGCGGGGTCGGATCTCCAGCGGCGAGGCGGGGATGCTCGTGATCATCGCGGTGGTCGCCGGGACCGCGCTCGGGTTCAGCGGGTCCAAGGGCGCGATCGTCGCGACCGCCATGGGGTGCGGGCTTGCCGCGGTCATCGCCATGCTCAAACGCATCGGAGGCATGGATGCGACCCCGGATCAGACGAGCGCGGCACCACATCGGCTGAATCCCGCAGCGCGGATCGCCGGGCGGATCCTGAAGCTCCTTCCGCTGATCGTTCTCCTGCTCGCGGTTGTGCTTCCCCTGACCGCGGTCGTGGTTCGCGGCGTGGTGGGAGAGCGAGTATCCGAACTCTCGATCTACTTTCGGTCGCAGTATGCCGGTGCTGCCGCCCGGATCATCGCCGAGCAACCGCTGACGGGGGTCGGCCCGGCGTGCTTCAAAGATGCGTACATGCTCGCCAAGCCCCCGACGAGCCCGGAAGAGGTTGAGTCCCCGCATAGTCTCTTGCTGGACTGGCAGGCGACGCTGGGTTTGCCCGCGCTTGCCTGGGCCGTGCTGTTCATCACGTGGCTCGTTGGCGCAGCGCGTGGACTGCGCGCGATGCCGACGAAGCACGGCGTGGTCGGTGTCGATACCCCAAGCCATGACGGCGAGTCCATCCGAGCCGACGGATCGGCACGGGCCGTCATGCTGCTGGTCCCTGTGACGGCGACCGCATTCGCCATCTGGGCCGAGTTCCAAGCCCTTGGCCCGGACCTCATCCTGATCCTCGCGCTCGCGGCCGCGATCTGGTGGCTCGCTGCGCGGACCGTCGTTCGCGTGGCGAGTGTTGAATCGCGCGAAAGCGGGAGCCTGCTTGAACTTGCGCTTCTGGCCGCCGCGGCCGTGCTCGCAGCGCACTCGATGATCGAAGTGACCCCCGTGTTCCAAGGCTCTGCAGCGGTGCTGTTTGCGATGTTGGCGCTGGCCGCCCGCGGCCCGCAGATGTCGGTCGAGCCTCCGGCTCCGCGGCGAGCGTGGGCGTTGCCGGCCGCCATTGCATCCGCCATCGCGGCAGTTGTGGCGGTAGCAGTTGCTTTCCAGTCAGCCAACACGCTTCGAGCCGAGGCGCACCTTCGAACGGCTTCGGTGCTGGCGCGCGACAGCATCTCCGCGCGCGGTGAATCACCACCCGATGTGGACCTTCTCCGCGGGGCGCGTGACGAGCTTCAACTCGCCTTGCCCGTCTACCGGTTCCAACTGCACGAGCACGTGATCGCGATCTCCTGGCGGATCGCGATCTCAGAGCGAGATGGAGCGCGCCGCGACGCCGCCATACAGGAAACGCTGGAGCGGGCCCGCGAGGTCACGATTCGCTATCCGCGATCCTCGGCCGCGTTCGGGAGGCTCGGAGCGATTCTTGAAGCGGCCGCGACCGCCTTCCAGCGGCCGGAGCTGTTCGCTCGCGCCGCCGACGCCTGGGAACGAGCGGCCGAGCTCGATCCCTACGGGCTGACGCCCGCTCGACGGGCGGCTTTGACTCACGCCGCCAGTCAGAGGCCCGAGACGGCGGCCAGTTGGGCCCGCAAGGCGCTCGACATCGATGCCAGTCTTCGATTGGACCCCATCAAAATGCTAACAAAAGCCCAGGCGGCGGAGCTTCGTGCGCTTCTTCGGTAATGCGACTTGCCCGGGCGCTTGCTCGAGCCATCCCTTGGCAACGGAGGCGCCGTGAAGCCTGGAGCTTCCTGCATTCTCTGGCCGCTTCATCGCGCTCCCCTTGACCCCCGGTCGCATGTCGGTACTATTTCAACCCCGATTGACGGACGGTCGCGGCGCCCGCTGCGATGAAGACCCGTCAGGAGCCGCATCCATGGACTCGGACGACGAAGACAACTGTCTCGACGGCTGATCCCGCCCGCAGGCGCACACACCCGCGCGCCGGCGGCGAACGCGATTCCATCTCATACAGCATCCCCCGTCAGAGCCCCCGGCCCCCGGAGCTCGGCGGACCATCCAAATCAGGACCGAATCACGCGATGTGGGACGCTCAATCCCCCATCGTCATCAGCCCTAGCCCCCGGATCCTCTCGCCCCCCGGACCCCGCCCCTTTCACCCGGAACACACCCATGGCCACCGACCTCAAACACATCCGCAACATCGGCATCTGCGCTCACATCGACGCGGGCAAGACCACCGTCTCGGAGCGCATCCTGTTCTACACCGGCAAGAACTACAAGATGGGCGAGGTGCACGAGGGCACCGCCACCATGGACTTCCTGCAGGAAGAGCAGGAGCGCGGCATCACCATCCAGTCGGCCGCCACCACCTGCCCGTGGACGCGCCACGGCATCGACTACACGATCAACCTGATCGACACCCCGGGCCACGTCGACTTCACGATCGAGGTCGAGCGCTCGATGCGCGTCCTGGACGGCGCGGTCGCCGTGTTCGACGGCAAGGAAGGCGTCGAGGCCCAGTCCGAGACCGTGTGGCGTCAGGCCGAGCGCTACGGCGTTCCCCGCATCTGCTTCATCAACAAGATGGACAAGATCGGCGCCGACTGGGAGTTCTCGTTCAAGTCGATCGGCGAGCGTCTGGGCGCCAACGCCGTGGCCATGCAGATCCCCATCGGTCGCGGCCACGACCTCAAGGGCATCGTCGACCTGGTGACGATGAAGGCCTACTACTTCGACGCTTCGGAGCTCGGCGCCAAGGTCGAGGAGCGCGAGATCCCCGCCGACCTCCGCGACATGGCCGAGCTCTACCGCCACGAGATGATCGAGGCCGCCACGCACTTTGATGATCAGCTGCTCGAGAAGGTCCTGGCCGACCAGCCCGTCAGCGTCGACGACATCACCGCCGCCGTCCGCAAGGGCGTGTGCTCGAAGGCCTGCACCGCGGTGTTCTGCGGGGCCGCTCTCCGCAACATCGGCGTGCAGCTGCTGCTCGACGCGGTCATCGACTACCTCCCCTGCCCGCTGGACAAGCCCGCCATCGAGGGCACCAACCCCAAGGACCCCGAGGAGAAGCACTCCCGCCAGCACTCCGAGAACGATCCCTTCTCGGGCCTGGTGTTCAAGGTCGTCTCCGACACCCACGGCGACCTCACCTACATGCGCGTCTACTCGGGCAAGGCCGTCAAGGGCACCCGCGTGCTCAACGCCAACAACGGCAAGCGCGAGATCATCTCGCGCATGTTCGAGATGCACGCCCAGAACCGCATCCCCCTCGAGGAAGCTGGCGCGGGCCGCATCGTCGCCTGCGTCGGCCTCAAGGAGTCGATCACCGGCGACACCCTGTGCGACATCGACCACCCGATCCAGCTCGAGCGCATGACCTTCCCCGAGCCCGTGATCAGCATGTCGATCGAGGCCAAGACCGCCGAGGACAAGCGCAAGCTCGGCGATGCCCTCACCACCATCAAGCGCGAGGACCCCTCCTTCCGCGCCAAGTTCGATGAAGAGACGGGCCAGACCATCATCTCGGGCATGGGCGAGTTGCACCTTGAGATCATCAAGAACAAGCTCGTCCGCGACATGAAGATCGGCGTCGAGGTCGGCAAGCCCCGCGTGTCGTACCGCGAGGCCATCACCGGCAGCGCCGAGTACGTCCGCGGCCTGTTCAAGAAGCAGACGGGCGGCCGCGGTCAGTTCGGCGACTGCACCGTCCACATCGAGCCCTTCACCAAGGCCCAGGCGGAGGAGGCCGAGCTCAACTTCGATGACAACATCGCCTTCGAGAACAAGATCGTCGGCGGTTCGATCCCCAAGGAGTTCGTCCCCGCCGTCGAGCACGGCGTCCGCACCACCGCCGTCAGCGGCGTGCTCGCGGGCTACCCCCTCATCAACATCAAGGTCACCCTGGTCGACGGGTCGTACCACGCGGTCGACTCGTCGCAGGTCGCCTTCGAGCAGGCGGGCCGCCTCGCCCTCATCGAGGCCGCCAACAAGGCGGGGCTCACGCTGCTCGAGCCCATCATGAAGCTCGTCATCACCACCCCCGAGGACTACTTCGGCTCGGTGACCGGCGACGTTTCGTCCCGCCGCGGCATGATCGTGAACACCGAAGAGCGCTCCAACACGCGACTGATCACCGCCGAGGTGCCCCTCAGCGAGCTGTTCGGCTACACCACGACCCTGCGCTCGATGAGCCAGGGCCGCGCCAGCAGCGTCATGGAACCGCTCGAATACCGCGCCCTGCCGCCGAACATGGTCAAGGAAGTTGTCGCCGCCGGGGCGTGAGCTAGCGAGCCCGTCGCGCAATCATGATTCAATCCAGAGACCCACGGTTGCGAGGCCGTGGGTCTCTGACATTTTGAGGGGAGTCATTTACCGGGGGCGGCAGTGCGAGCCAGCCAGTGCTGAAGATCGATGACGGCCCGGAGAACGTGCCGCGTGATGCTTCTGACTACTCCACGGTCGCGATCACGCGGCCGTCGCCGCCCGCGGCGTTGATCACGCGAACGCGCGGCCCGAGGTTCTGGTCTCCTTCGAGCCCGTGCTCCAGGACATAGACCCTTTCCCCGCGCACAGCCACCCCGGTCGGCGACCACGGGGCGGGCGATCGTGCGAACGTCGTGAAGGTGCCGTCTTCCTGTACTTTGTGAACGGTTCGCGCATCCCAGTCGGTGACGTAAACGAAGCTCGCCGTCTCATCGCACGCCACTCCCCACAGGGCGTGCACGCGGACGCTCATCGCGTCGGCGGGCAGTTGGCGTTCCCAGAGACTCGCCATCACCTTCGCGCTGGATGCGCCGTGCATCCGAAGCACGAGCATGCCTTGCGTGACCACAAAGCCGCCGCCGGGGGTTGCGCAGATCCCGCTGATCGTGCCGGGCAGGGGCGCTTCACCCGCGACGGGGTCTTGGTGCCCGACTTCAAGGGGTTCAACCTTACCTTCGGTGGTGATGCGCTGCAGAAAGTACCGGCCGACGGGCCGTTGCGCCAGTGACACGATCGCTCCGCTCGCATCGCAGGTGAACGGCGATCCGCCGAAAGCATCGGTGCCGAACGTCGGTCCCAGCACGATGCGCTGTTCTCCCGTCGGGGCGATCCGCAGCAGCGTCCGCTCCCATTCTTGCCCCTCGGGCTTGCTCGGCACGTAGCGCAGGTGCTCGGCCCACACGTCCCCTGCGGTGTCCATCGCGATCGAGTGCGAATGGAGCCCGCGCGTGAGAGCCGAAAGCTCCCCCTTCTCATCCACCTTCCAGATCACGTTCTGCTCGACATCCGAGAAGTACACGACACCTTCAGCGGTGACCGCCACCCCATTCCCCGGATGCGCTGTCGCATCGCCGCAGGAAACCGCCACGCCAAGCGCCGAAGCGACCAGTGTGAGCCTCATCCGTTCATTATGCCATCGGCACACGCCCCCCAATGCCGGACCGATCGATCCCTCAGATCCCGAGCCGTGCGCTGCGTTACCATCCCCCCCATGGTCCGCCTCTCCAAGATCTACACCAAAGTCGGCGATGGGGGCATGACGATGCTCGGCGATGGGGGCATGGTCTCCAAGACCTCGCCGCGCGTCGCGGCGTACGGCGATGTCGATGAGGCCAACTCGGCCATCGGCGTGGTCGTCGCCGGGCTGGGCCCGCAGGCCGATGGCCCGCAGCTGCTGGCCGATATGGAGCGCGAGCTGCTCCGCATCCAGCAGGACCTCTTTGATGTCGGGGCCGACCTGTGCGTTCCCATCGAGCCGCATGAAACGGAGGGCGCCAAACTCCGTATCACTCAACAGCAGGTCGATCGCCTCGAGCGTGCCATCGACGGTTTCAACGAACGCCTGACTCCTCTGAACTCCTTCGTGCTTCCGGGCGGGACGCTTCTGGCCGCCCACCTCCATACCGCGCGCACCATATGCCGCCGCGCTGAACGATCCATCGCCGCTCTGCTCCTCGCCGAGCCGGAGAAGACCAGCCCGCGAGCCATGGTCTATGTCAACCGTCTCTCGGACCTCCTCTTCGTCATGGCCCGCTGCGCCAACCTGCCCGCGGCGGGCGGTGAGGGCGATGTGCTCTGGGTCCCGGGCAAGAACCGCGCCGACTGATCGCTCTCTCCCCGCCGCAGCGGCGAGTGCCCTGCCGACCGGCTCCTGACGACCACACACACGCCCTGCCACGACGACTTCATGAGCGCCACCTTCACCAGCGATTTCCGTCATGAGTTCGAGGCCGAGCAGGAGCGTTGGCTGCGCCGCCGCTTCCTGTGGTACGCGGGCGTGGTCATCGGGTTTGGCCTTGTTTCGACCATCATCCTGGTGGTCGCGCTGGCGTTCCTCGGAGATGAGCCGGGCGTCACGGTCGATCGCTCGTATCAGAGCGTGTTCCAGGCCGCGCTCAGCCTGGTCTCCATCCTGCTCTACGTGGCCGCGTTCGCCTATGTCTACAAGCACCTGCTGCGGCGTGACAAGCTGCTGCAGCTCGTGTTCCGCCTGATCGTCGCCGCCGGGCTGCTGAGCATCCTCACGTCCCCGCTCGTCTTCGAGCTCAGCCGCGACCAGATCCGCCAGCAGATGGAGCGTTCACGCCGCGATGGGACTCCGGTTGTCGGCAAGTTCGGCCCGGGGATCCAGGTCAGCGTCGATGAGGACAAGCCGCCGGTACCCGCGGACCCGCCCGCGATCGATCCCGCCTCGGACTCCCCGAAGCCCGCCGCCGAGGACGGGGAGGATGCCGATGTGGACACCGCGGCGAGCGCTGCTCCCAGCCCCGTCACCGACCAGGAGGTCGACAAGCAGATCGCTCGCATGATCGTGGCGGGCAACTCGCTGGGCAGCATCTTTCTCACGCACTTCTTTGCCTGCCTGTTCCTGCCCTGGACGCCGCGCGAGAGCATCCGCCCGATCATCCCGCTGCTGATCGCGAGCGCTGTGATCAATCTCTACTACATCAGGCTGGTGCCGGTGGGGGCGGGCATCTCCATCGTGCTCTCACCGCTCACGGCTGTTCCGGGCGCGCTCATCTGCTGGTGGCGGCAGGGGCGATTCAAGGACAAGTTCACCTTCCAGATGCTCAAGGGGCGGTACGGCGAGATCAAGCAGGAGCTCACCTCCGCCAAGCAGATCCACGAGTCGCTGTTCCCCAGGCCCCTGGCCGACGGGCCGATCCGCATGGACTACCGCTACGAACCGATGCGGATGATCGGCGGGGATTACCTCTATGCCCGCAGCGCGACCCTGCCCGGGCACGCGCAGCCGATCCTGAACATCGCGCTCATCGATGTCACCGGCCACGGCATCACCGCCGCGCTCACCGTGAACCGGCTCCACGGCGAGATCGACCGGCAGTACGGCGAGAAGCCCTCCGCCACGCCCGGCGAGATCCTGACCGGGCTGAACAAGTACCTGCACCATTCGCTCGCCACGCACTCGGTCTATGCCACTGCGCTGTGCGTGCAGTTTGATCCCAACTCCTCGACGATGACCTGGGCCTCCGCGGGCCATCCGCCCGCCTTCTTCCGCACCGTGGATGGCAAGATCGACCGCATCGAGTCCACGACCCTGGTGCTCGGCGCATGTCACGGCGATGACTTCCAGCACGGCGAGCGGCTGGTCCGCTTCGGCCCGGGCGACACGCTGGTGGCCTACACCGACGGGGCCATCGAGGCCCGCGACAACAAGGGCAAGATGCTCAAGGTCGCGGGCATGGAGCGTCTGCTCGCATCGCTGGTGCCCGATGATCAGGGCGGCTGGTCGAGCGCGATCCTCCGAGCGGTCGACCAGTACCGCCACGGTCCCCCCGAGGATGACACGCTGCTGGTCGAGGTGTGGCGCCCCGTTCGCTGAGAGAGCGGCCTGACCAACCGCGTGATGTGGGCGCGGCAACTCACGCCAAGATCCGCTTTGCGCACGCGAGCCCGGACTGCAGCGCTCCTTCCATGTAGCCGACGAACGCGCTGCTGCAGTGTTCGCCCGCGAAGTGGAGTCTGCCCAGGCCCGCTCGCAGCAGCGGTGAAACGGTCATCACTTCTCCGGGAGCGGGGAAGGAATAGCCCGCGCCCGCGTACGCATCGCCGGGCCAGTTCATGAACCTTCCTTCCTTGAACGCGGCCGTGAAGCCCGGCTGCACGCGCTCCATCGATGGCCCGCATGCTTCGTCCGCGCTCGTGGCCGTTCGCGCTGCCTCGCCGAGCCGAGAAGCCTCGCCAGCCCCCGCGAACCCGATCAGGACGGCGGATCCGTCCTCGGGCTGACCCGCTCGGCAGCTATCCGTCGCCTCCCAGGTTTCCTGGATGCCCGTGTCCGAGAGAGATTCCCCGCTCCGCCCCGCCTCGCGCCAGAATCGCGAAGTGACCTTTGCGAGGTACTTCACGTTTACCCCCATCTGCGGCGACAGAGCCGCGGGGAGCGCCGGATCGAACTTGATTCTGCCCCACACACTCGGCGGCACCGCGAGCACCGCTTGATCGCATTCGAGCCTTTGCCCGGGCACGATGCGAACGACCACGCGGTCGTCCTTGATCTCGACTGCTTCGACGATCCGCCCGGGCAGCACGTTCGGGCGGCCCACGGCCAGGCCGAGCTGCTGCGCCAGCCGCTGCGCCCCTTGAGCGCAGCGGTGCGTCTCGCTGTCTTGCCAGTAGGACTCGAACCCGCCGCCCGCGACCTGGGCGCACTGGGCGAGCAGCGACATCCGTTCGGGCTCCTGCCCGTTGTCGGCCGTGATCTGGGCTCGCAGCGCGTGCCTGGCAAGATCAGAGACATTCAGTTCATCGATGAACGATGCGACGCTGCGAGCATCCAGGGCCGCGGCGTTCGGGCTTGTCCACGGTTCATCGGGGTTCACGCCGCGCGCGATCCGGTTCAACGCCGCGGTGGCAGCCTCGAGTTCTTCGTAGAGGGCCTTGGCCTCGTGATCCGTGAGGAGTCGCCCTTGGAGGGAAACGGGCGGAACCAGGCCCGGCTCATCGGGGATCTCGTCGAGGTGCAGGTTGAAGCGATGGGTGAGGGCACGCCACATGGGGTGGTTCAAGCCGATGAGCTCACCGCCGCCCTCGACCGCGCAGCCCGGCGCGAAGTTGTAGAACGACACCACCCGCCCGCCCAGCCGCGCCCGAGCTTCGAGCACGGTCACGCTGCACCCGGCCCGGGCCAGTTCATCGGCGCAGGCCAGCCCCGCCAGCCCGCCCCCGATCACGATCACCCGGCGGCCGGAGCCTTCGCCGCGACGGGCCCGCGCCTCCGACCCAGCGAGCAGCAGTGACGCGG
>JBIPMO010000348.1:0-3045 GCA_044369085.1 Phycisphaerales bacterium | reverse complement strand
ACGTCACCAACTTCCTCCGCCCCGAGGACGGCCAGTTCGACCCCCGTCCGGGCAAGCAGAACGATTTCTACTTCGTCACCACCGACCGCTACGACACCACCGGCACCGGCGGCGCCACCATCGGCCGCAGCCGCCTCTACCGCATGTCCTTCGATGACATCACCAACCCCACCGCCGGCGGCACCGTCACCGAGCTCATCAGCACCGAGGACGGCCCCCAGATGATGGACAACATGACCATCGACAAGTTCGGCCGCATCATCATCCAGGAAGACATCGGCGGCCAGAACGCCCTCAGCAAGATTTGGCTCTACGACATCGCCACCCAGGGCCTCGTCCAGGTCGCCCAGCACGACCCCGCCCGCTTCAACCCCGGCGTCCCCGGCGGCCTGACCATCGATGAAGAGTCCTCGGGCGTCATCGACGCTTCCGACCTCCTGGGCGATGGCTACTACCTCATCAACGTCCAGGCCCACTACAGCATCCCGGGCGAGCTCGTCGAAGGCGGCCAGCTCCTCTCCCTCTACATCGACCCCAGCATCGTCCCCGCCCCCGGCGCTGCCGCCCTCGTTGGCCTCGCCGGCCTCGTCGGCCTCCGCCGTCGCCGCTAAGCGGTAACGATCGATCGATTTCCTCCTAGTCAACCCGTCGCACACGTACGGGAACGAACCGGCCCCGCCACTCACGGCGGGGCCGGTCTTTCTTTTGGATCAGTTCCGGGGTGCTGAGCAGCGACGGCGCTGCCAGACCGGGCTCAGCCCTTCTTCTCGTGCCATGCCTTCAGGATCGCGGCCTCGCGATCGGCCTTGATCCCCGCCCGCACCTCGTTTCGCCGAGTCTCGGGCAGCTTCTTCCACCATTCCATCGTGGCTCGGACCGTCTCTTCGATCGGCCGGAACGTCAGCCCCGCCGCGACCGATTTGCCCACGTTCCAGGCGTGGAACCCCGCCGTCTCGCCCATCGTCGGCAGCCAGATCGGCAGCTCGCCCGCCTGCACATGACCATCGAGCAGGAAGTCGGTCGGCACCCACGTGAACGACGCATCCGACCCGCTCACCTTCTTGCACGCATCCAGCAGCGCGCCCATCGTCAGCGCCTGGTTCGGTCCCACATTGGGTCCAAGGGCGTTGTACACGCCGGTGGTGTTCCGCTCGATCCCGCGGATGATGAACTCACCAAGGTCACGCACATCGATGAGCTGGATCTGATCCTCGCGCGACCCCGGCGCCAGCATCTCGCCACCCTTGGCCACCCGCTGCGGCCAGTAGGTGAACCGGTCCGTCGGATCCCACGGGCCCACGATGAAACCCGGGCGGATGTTGTTCACCCGGCCCGGCATCGCCGCCTCCGCCGCCTGCTCGGACAGCGCCTTGAGCGCGCCGTACTTCTCCGGATGCCTGAAATCCTCGTCCTTGGGGTCCGCGATCGTCGCGAGCGGGCGCGTCTCATCGCCCCCCGGCTCGCTCATCGCGGCGTAGACCGACACAGACGAGATGAACGTGTAGTGCTTCACGCGGTCGCGCAGCAGCTCGGCGCTCGCCTTCACGATCCGCGGCACGTAGCCGGAGTTGTCGACCACCGCGTCCCACGTCGTGTCGCCTTCGAGCTGCGACAGCCCCTTGGGCGAGGCCGGGTCCTTCTCATCGGCGTTCTTCTCGGGGTCGCGGTTGCCGACCAGGCGCACCACGCCATCGGGCAGGTGCTCGCCGTAGAGCTCTTCCTTCTTCTTCTCCGTCAGCCCGCGGTTGAACACCGTGATCTTGTGCCCCCTCGCCAGCGCCGCATCGATCACCGCCGGGCCCAGGAACCCGCTCCCGCCCAGGATCAGGATCCGCAGCGACTTGCCCGCCGGAGCATCGCTCCGACGACCCAGCGCTGTGGAAGCTCCTCCCAGCGCCAGCGCCGCCCCCGCCGCCAGCCCCAGCGCCATGAACTCGCGCCGCGAGGCCCCGATCACGATGCGCCCGTTCCCGTTTGTATTCGAGTTCATCCGCGGCTCCTGAATCATTCACACCCATTCAAAGGCGGGCACGCAACCGCGCACCCACCCGGTCAGTAGCACGTCTCTTATCAGTTCCTTCACCCCGGGTTGCAACTCACCCCCGGGCGCTCGGCGGGCCTTCGCACCGGCCCGGGCGGGGAGTGGTGCCAAGGGGAGCGCCCCAGCCCGCGAGTCCGTGTAACTTCATCCACGTTGGAACCATGCGCATGAACAACCACGGCATGCAGCCGCACGATTCCGACAACCGCGACCCACGCGGGGGCCCGCCAAGGCGACTCCTCGACCGTCTCGTGCTGCTGCGCCCGGGCGAGCTAGCGACGGTGCTGCTGTGCGCCGCGTATTTCTTCTGCATCCTCTTCTCGAACTTCCTGCTCCGCCCGATCCGCGACGAGTTCGGGATCCGCGGCGACTTCAGCGATCTGCCCTGGCTCTGGACGGGCACTTCCGTCGTCACGCAGCTGGTCGCGCCGGTCTTCGCGTGGCTGGTATCGCGCTTCCCACGCCGGGCGTTCCTGCCCGGGACCTACATGTTCTTTGCAGTCAACCTGGGCATCTTCTACGCGCTGCTGATGTTGCTGCCGAGTGAGACGCACAAGACCATCGGCTACTCGTTCTACATCTGGCACAGCGTGTTCAACCTGCTGGCGGTGAGCGTGTTCTGGGGGTTCATGGCGGACCTGTGGGGGACCGAGCAGAGCAAGCGTGTGTTCGGCGCGCTGGCGGTGGGCGGGACGCTCGGGGCGATCGCCGGTTCAGCGGCGGCGGCCGGCCTGGCGAATACCCTCAGCAATACGGCCCACGTGCTGCCGCTCTCGGCATTCATGCTGCTGTGCGCCGGTTTGCTGTCGTTGGTGCTGGCGCGGCGGATGGCGCGAGCGTCCACGGACGGGCGCGGGCGGAGGGAGCCGAGCCGGAACCCGTGGGCCGGGTTCGTGCTGCTGGCGCGCTCGCCTTACCTGCTGGCGATGGCGCTCTACATGCTGCTTTTCACGGTGACGAGCACGCTGCTGAACTTCGAGCAGGTGCGGATCGTGAAGGAGACG
>JBIPMO010000347.1:0-3061 GCA_044369085.1 Phycisphaerales bacterium | reverse complement strand
ATGAGCCACGATGGCGAGAACGACAGCGATGTTCTGGCGGGCACCGCCGCCTCCGCCGCCCTGGCCCTCTCCAGCGCCCCCTTCGAAGGCCCCATCGCCACCGTCCGCGTCGGCCGCATCCACACCGATGATGGCCCGCGCTTCGTCATCAACCCCACCGTCACCCAGATGGACTACTCCGACCTCGACCTGGTCCTCTCGGGCCACGTCGACGGCATCAACATGATCGAGGTCGGCGCCGCCGAAGTCCCCGATGACGACGTCCACGCCGCCATCGATTTCGGCTACGGCTTCGTCAAACAGGTCCTCGAGATGATCAACGAGCTGGTCGTCAAGGCGGGCCAGCCCAAGACCCCGGGCACCCTCCTGCTCCCGCCCGATGATGTCTACAAGCTCGTCAAGGACAAGTGCTACAACGAGCTCCTCACCGCCCGTCAGATCAAGGGCAAGGAAGAGCGCGGCACCGCCGTCGATGCCATCAAGGACAAGCTCCTCACCGAGCACTTCTCCGAAAAGACCGGCGGCACCTACGGCGAGTGGAAGGATTCCTTCACCCGCCGCAACTGGGCCAAGGCCGCCTTCCGCACTCTCGAGAAGAAGGCCACCCGCCAGCTCATCGTCGAGAAGGGCATCCGCGCTGACGGCCGCAAGTTCGAAGAGATCCGCCCCCTCCACATGGAAGTCGGCGTCTTCCAGCGCACCCACGGCTCGGCCCTCTTCCAGCGCGGCGAGACTCAGTCGCTCGTCTCCTGCTCCCTGGGCACCGGCAAGGACGAGCAGATCGTCGACGGCCTCATCCCCGAGTACTCCAAGAAGTTCTACCTCCACTACAACTTCCCCCCCTTCTGCACCGGCGAAGCGGGACGCATCACCGGCCCCGGCCGCCGCGAGATCGGCCACGGCGCCCTCGCCGAGCGCTCGCTCCTTGGCATCCTCCCCGGCCCCGAAGAGTTCCCCTACACCGTCCGCATCGTCTCGGACATCACCGAGAGCAACGGCTCCTCGTCGATGGCCTCGGTCTGCGGCGGCTGCCTCGCCCTCATGGATGCGGGCGTCCCCATCAAGAACACCTGCGCTGGCATCTCCATCGGCCGCTTCACCGATGCCAACGATCAGAACGAAGTCTTCGTCACCGACATCATCGGTGAGGAAGATTTCTTCGGCGATATGGACTTCAAGGTCAGCGGCACCCGCGAGGGCATCACCGGCATCCAGCTCGACCTCAAGGCCCGCGGCCTGAACCTCTCCCAGATCAAGCGCATCTTCGCCCAGGCCCACAAGGGCCGCCTCCAGATCATCGAACAGATCGAGAGCATCCTCCCCGCCCCCCGCCCCGAGATCAGCCCGCTCGCGCCCCGCCTCGAGAAGCTCCAGATCAACCCCGAGAAGATCGGCAAGCTCATCGGGCCCGGCGGCAAGACCATCCGCGGCCTCCAGGAGAAGTGGGGCGTCCAGATCGATGTCGAGGATGACGGATCGGTCGTCGTCGCCGCCGCCAACTTCGAGGCCCTCAACGGCGCCCGCGCCGAGATCGAAGCCCTCGCCGCCGAGATCCGCGTCGGCACCGTCTTCACCGGCAAGGTCGTGTCGATCAAGGACTTCGGCGCTTTCGTCGAGCTCGCACCCGGCACCGATGGCATGTGCCACATCTCCGAACTTGCCCAGGGCTACGTCAAGCAAGTGGGGGATGTGGTGAAGCTGGGCGATGTCATCCGCGTCAAGGTGATCAGCGTCGACGATCAGGGACGAATCAAGCTCAGCCGCAAGGCCGTCATGATCGAAGAGGCCCCCGCCACCTCGTGATAACTGGCACGCTTCGGATCTCTCGCTGATCCGACCGATTCCAGCGAACTGTGCGGCCGCGCGGCCTTTCCGCACGCGAGTGTGTCCTCGCGGGCCTTCTCGCGCAACACCTGCGGGTCGCACCGCGCCCGAAATCGGTTTCGGGCACGAACGCGCCGCGCGTGCGGAAGTTCTTGCTGCGCGCCCGTTGCCCAACCCCGGATCCTGAGGTAACTTGGAGTAGATTCGCCGGGTCGGGCCACGATGCGCCCGTCTGCACCGTGCCCCGCTCGACGAAGCCTTGGCATCGCTCCCAAGCCGTTTCTCACGGCCTATGAGCGGTTAAGTCGGAGGCGTGGGCCCGCCCCAGTTCACGCCACCGGACATCGTGCGGGTTCGGCGCCTCAGTCGCCCGGAAGCGGAGCGCGCCCGAAAGGCCGTTGGAAATGGATCAATCGCCCCCACTCGAAACCAGGCTCGATGTCGAAGGCATCGTCAAATGGTTCGATCCCAAAAAGGGCTTCGGCTTCATCATCGGCCCCGATGGCCAGGATGTCTTCGTCCATTACACCCAGATCGAAGGTGACGGCTTCAAAGTCCTCAAGGATGCCTCCACCGTCCGATACGACGCCGTCAGGACCGAAAAGGGCTGGCACGCCACCCGCGTCAAGCGCACCGAATCCGTCGAGGTCAAGGTCCGACCCGCGGGAGGTCACCTCCGCTCGCCCCGCCGCTGAACATCACTTGGGCGTGATCGTGAACCGGCTCACCGCGTCACCCGCCAGCAGCGGTGCCGCCTCGCCCGTGGCCCACGCCGCGAACCCGTCCTGATAATGCGCCGACATGAAGTGCCCCGACTGCCCGCCCGGCAAGGTCAGGATCCCATCCTTCTCATGCCCCGGGCTGACCACCAGTCGCTCGCTCGCGCCGAACGCCACACCCTGCACACGCACCGCCGATGGATGTCCCGGCAGCGGCATCGCGCGATAGTTCAGCCACCTTCCAAGCTGCGGCACCGCCATCGCGAGCGGGTGACGCACGCGAACAGTGTTCAATGTCCCCCAGTCCGCGCTCGGACGCTCCTTGGTCCACACCGCGTTCGCCGCCGCCGTCAATGATGCCCGCAGCATCTCATCCCACGATGTATACGGCGCGCTCAGCCAGTGCCCGGGCCGCTCTTCAACGACCCGCCGCAAAGGCTCATCATCCGCGAACGAGAAGTACCCGAAATCACCCACCACCGTCCGCGACAGGTCCGCCACCGATGCGACCAGCCTTC
>JBIPMO010000097.1:0-10322 GCA_044369085.1 Phycisphaerales bacterium | reverse complement strand
CCTCGACCGCGAGGGCTACACCCTCCAGGACGCCGAGGCGTTCCTTATGCGCGGCAACATCATCGGCCGCATGACCAAGACCCTGGTGGTCGCCAAACAGGTCAAGGAGCTCAACGCCAAGCTCGCGCAGCAGCTCGAGCAGGTGGCGCAGATCCAGCGGTCGCTCCTCCCCGAGCGAACGCCGGATTTCCCCGGCCTGAACATCGCCACCAGCTATCTCACCAGCAACGAGGCGGGGGGCGACTATTACGATTTCTTCGAGATGGGCAAGGACCGGCTCGGTGTGCTCATCGCCGATGTCTCCGGGCACGGGGCGGGCGCCGCGACCGTCATGGCGATGCTGCAGACCATGCTGCGCGGCTTCCAGGAGCGGGCCAGGGGCCCCGCCGCCATGCTCGAGCACGCCAACCGTGAACTGACAAACAAGAAAGTCGAGTCCAACTTCGTCACCGCGTGGATGGGGGTCTTTGATCTCGACCGCGGCACGCTCACCTATTCGAACGCCGGACACCCGGCCCCGGCGCGGCGCTCGATCAAGGGCAGCATCGACCTCATCGAGGGCGCGGGGTCCGTTCCGCTCGGAATCATCGACGAGCCCGGCTACGGCGAGGCGACGGTCCCCGTCTCGCA
The DNA here is from genome assembly GCA_044369085.1 of Phycisphaerales bacterium. GTDB lineage: Bacteria > Planctomycetota > Phycisphaerae > Phycisphaerales > UBA1924 > JAEUIV01. The sequence continues at coordinate 9,692 of JBIPMO010000097.1, read as the reverse complement.
GGGCGACACCGTCGTCATGTACACCGACGGCATCACCGAGGCCTTCAGCCCGCCACCGGAGCGCAAGATGTTCGGCCTCGGTGGCCTCAGCACCGCCATGGAGCACTCCGAGGGCGAGCCGCTCTGCGTCATCGAGGCCGTGCACGAGCAGCTCTTTGATCACACCAACAGCCGCGACCGCGATGACGATCAGACGCTGGTGGCTGTCAAGGTCGAAGCCTAAAAGAGCAGCGCCGCCCGGGGGCGGCGCTGCGCATGGCTGCTCTGGTGCCGTTCACGATCCGGCTCACATCCCGCACATCTTCTTGAGGGCCTCGGCCTTGTCGGTCTTCTCCCAGGTGAAGGTGTCGAAGGACTGGGACTGCTTCTTGCCGTCCCAGGTGGTCTCGATGGTCTTCTTGCCCGGGTGGCGGCCGAAGTGGCCGTGGCTGGAGGTCTCGCTGTAGATCGGGGTGCGGAGGTTCAGGCTCTCGATAATCCCCTTGGGGGTGAGGCGGAAGACTTCGCGGATGCCCTTCTCGATCTTGGCGGGGTCGACCTTGTGGGTGCCGAAGCAGTTGATGTGCACGCTGGTGGGGTCGGCGACGCCGATGGCGTAGGAGAGCTGGATCTCGCAGCGGTCGGCGAGCCCAGCGGAAACGACGTTCTTGGCGATGTGGCGGGCCATGTACGCGGCCGAGCGGTCGACCTTGGTGGGGTCCTTGCCCGAGAAGGCTCCGCCGCCGTGGCGGCCCATGCCGCCGTAGGTATCAACGATGATCTTGCGACCCGTCAGGCCGCAGTCGCCGTGAGGCCCGCCGATCTCGAACTGACCGGTGGGGTTGATGTGGACCTTGATGCCCGGGTGCCACCACTTGCTGCCGAGCGTGGGCTTGATGATGTGCTCGAGCACCGCGGCCCGCAGGTCTTCCTGCTTCGATCCGTTGTACATGGGGTGGTGCTGGGTCGAGAGCACGACGGTGTCGATCTTGATCGGATCGCCCTTCTCGTTGTACTCGACGGTCACCTGGCTCTTGGCATCGGGGCGCAGCCCCGGGAACACTTCCTTGCTGCGGCACTCGGCCTGACGCTCGACCAGGCGGTGGGAGAGGAAGACGGGCAGCGGCATGTACGAGCCGTGCTCGAGGGCCTCGGTCTCGCGGCAGGCGTAGCCGAACATCATGCCCTGGTCGCCCGCGCCGTCCTTGTCGACGCCCATCGCGATGTCGCGCGACTGCTTCTTGAGGGTGATCAGCACAGCGCAGGACTTGTAGTCGAACTGCATGTCCGCATCCGTGTAGCCGATGCGCTCGATCGTGTCGCGCACCGTCTGGTCGATGTCGACGTAGGTGTTGGTCGTCACCTCGCCCGAGACCACGGCCATGCCGGTGCTGACCAGGGTCTCGCAGGCGACGCGGCTGAAGCGGTCGCCCGCCAGCATGGCATCGAGCACCGCATCGCTGATCGCGTCGGCGACCTTGTCGGGGTGACCCATCGAGACGGACTCGGACGTGAAGAGATAGTTCGACATGCTCGGCTCCGGCGAGACCTTTGGGGGTGGGGGGACGCTTCCAGCCGTTCATCCGGATGATCGGATGAAGACGGCGAGGGGGGGTCGAAATACTAGCCTAGTTCGCCATCGGGTGTTGAAGCTCATCGGTCACCCGCCGGGCGAGCGCATGCAGGAGAACCCTACCAAAGACCGATCGATCGCTTATCAAACGTGAGCGAGCTTGTTGGCACCATTGAGGGCCGCCACCTTGTAGCACTCGGCAAGGGTCGGATAGTTGAAGACTGTGTCGATGAAGTAATCGACCGTGCCTTTGAGGGTCATCACCGCCTGGCCGATGTGCACGATCTCGGTGGCCCCGTTGCCGATGCAGTGGACCCCGAGGATGGCCCGCGACTCCTGGTGAATGAGCAGCTTGAGCATGCCCGCGACATCCCCGAGGAGTTGCCCGCGAGCGATCTCCCGATAGTTGGCGATGCCGGACTCGAACGGGATGCCATCCTTGGTGAGCTGCTCCTCGGTCCACCCGACCATCGAGATCTCGGGGATGGCGTAGATGCCGTAGGGGAAGAGGTGCGGCATGCTGTTGGTCTTCTTGCCGAACATGTGGCACGCGGCGAGGCGGCCCTGCTCCATGCTCGTGCTGGCCAGCGCCGGGAACCCGATGACATCCCCCGCGGCGTAGATGTTCGGGACCTTGGTCTGGTAGCGCTCGTTGACCTCGATGCGCCCGCGATTGTCGGCCGACAGCCCGACCTTCTGAAGATCCAGGCTCTCGGTGTTGCCCTGCCGCCCGATGCAGTAGAGCAGCGTCTCGGCCTTGAGGGTTTTGCCTGATTCCAGGGTCGCCATCACGAGCTTGCCATCGCTGGTCACGGCGTCGGTGGGGGCGTCGACGAGCTCGACCTTCACGACTTTTTCGCCCAAGCGGAGCGAGAGCCCGGCCTGGCGCAGGTGGTACTGCAGCGCTTCGGTGATCTCCGAATCCAGGAACTCGAGCAGCCGGGGCCTGCCCTCGACGAGGGTGGTCTTGACCCCCAGCGCCTGCATCATCGAGGCGTACTCGGTGCCGATCACCCCTCCGCCAACGACGAGCATGCTCTTGGGCAGGGAGGGAAGCTTCAGCACATCATCGGCGTCGAGGATCTTCCGGCCATCGAAGGGGATCCCATCGGGCCTCGCTGGCCTGGTGCCCGTGGCGAGCAGAACATGGTCGGCGTTGATCGCGTTGACGTTTGTCCCGTGCTGCACGACCACCCAGTTGCTGTCCTGGAGCGAACCGGTCCCGTTGATGAGGTCCACACCGTTGCGCTGCATGGCCGAGCGAGCGATCTCGATCTCCGCCTTGATGATGTGCTGGCACCAGGAGGCGAGGTCCTCGATGGTGATCTTGGGCTTGACCTGGTAGGACTCGCCGAAGACCCCGCGGAGCGAGAATCCTGTGAGGTGGAGGATGGCTTCACGAAGGCTTTTCGAGGGGATGGTGCCGGTGTTGATGGCCGCACCCCCGACCACCTCGGCCCGTTCGATGACGCAGGCCCGCTTTCCCAGCTTGGCGGCCTGAACGGCGGCCCGCTGGCCCGCGGGCCCGCTCCCGATCACGCACAGGTCGTAGTGTTCCATTCGACGCCGACTCCTTGTTTCGCCCGGGCCCGGCTGGGGCGGCCAGAGTGTGGAGTTTATCGGCTGTTGTTGGGGGAGGGTTGATCGGCCCGGAATCAATATCAAAGGGCCGAGAACCGGCGACCGTCGCGGTGCCAACCTAGAATCGCGACCGCGGCCCCTGCGCTCGCCCGCACGAGCGCATGGGACGACGAGCAGGCCAGTTTCGACCTGATTCATGCCAAACTACCGATACCGGGTGAGCCATTCACCCGACCCCGGAGCCACCGCCCCATGACCGCCGGCCCTCAAGCGATTTCCCCCAGCGTCAACTCCTGGAACGCTGAATACCTCGATGCTCGCTACCTCGACTGGAAGGCCGATCCGGCGAGCGTGACGCCAGACCTTGCGCAGTTCTTCACGGGCTTCGACCTCGCCCTGTCGGGCGGTTCGGAACGAGCCCGCAGCGGCAGCGATGGGCACCAGCCCGCGGCCCCCGCATCGTCCGCTCAGGTGGCGATGCGGGACCTCATCGATGCCTATCGCCGCCACGGGCACATCGAGGCCGCCACCGACCCCTTCGGCCGGGCTCCCAAGGAGCGGCACCCGCTTCTGAACCCCGCGGCTCACGGCATCTCCGAGGCCATACTCGACCTGAAGTCCGATGCCGGGGCCCTCGCGCCCGACGGATCGGCCATGACGCTGCGCGAGGCCGCCGCCGCGTTGCGGGCCACGTACTGCGGAGCGATCGGCATCGAGTTCATGCACATCACATCCGACACGGAGCGGGCGTGGCTGATCGATCGCATGGAGCGCCGCCGCGGCCGCCCGGCGCTGTCGGACGCCCAGAAGCGCCGGATCCTGACGCACCTCTACAAGGCCGAGCTTTGGGAGAAGTTCTGCGCCAAGAAGTACGTGGGCATGAAGCGGTTCAGCCTTGAGGGCGGCGACACGCTGATCCCCGTGCTCGACGAGATCGTTGAGCGGGCCGGCGATCAGGACGCCGTCGAGGTCGTGATGGGCATGGCCCACCGCGGTCGCCTGAACGTGCTCACCAACATCGTTGGCAAGACCTACCAGGAGATCTTCACCGAGTTCGAGGATGCCTGGGTCGAGGATGTCGCGCACGGCGGCGGCGATGTCAAGTATCACCGCGGCTACGCCTCCAACCGCAAGCTCAACAGCGGCAGGCTCGTCTGGGTCTGCATGGCGAGCAACCCCAGCCACCTCGAGTCGGTCAACCCGGTGGTTCTGGGCCGCACCCGGGCCAAGCAGCGGCAGCTGCAGGATTTCGAGCGGTCGAGGGTGATCCCCGTGCTGATCCACGGCGACGCGGCTGTCATCGGCCAGGGCGTGGTCGCCGAGTGCATCAACCTGTCGCAGCTCGAGGGCTACTACGTCGGCGGCTGCGTCCACGTGGTGGTGAACAACCTGATCGGCTTTACGACCGGCGAGGAAGACGCCCGCACATCGCGCTACTGCACCGACATCTTCAAGATGATCGAGGTGCCGATCATCCACGTCAACGGCGAGGACCCCGAGGCGGCCGTCTTTGCGGCGGAGATCGCGATCGACTACCGGATGAAGTTCAAGAAGGATGTGGTGATCGACCTGGTGTGCTACCGCCGCCACGGGCACAACGAGACCGATGAGGCGGCCTTCACCCAGCCGCTGCTGTACAAGGAGATCTCGGCCAAGCAGACCGTGCTCCGCACCTACGCCGACCAGCTCCTGAACACCGGCGTGATCGCCAGGGAAGACCGCGACGCGACCGAGACCAATCTCTTTGAGACGCTCGAGCACGCGTGGGAGAAGGTCAAGCAGACCCCGGTCGACCCCACCCCCGACCCCGGGCACCAGCGCTGGGAAGGGCTCAGCGGCGAGTTCACGTTTGACCCCGTCAATACCGCCGTGGCGCGCGAGACGCTGCACCAGGTTGCCCAGCGGCTGGGCCAGTGGCCCGAGGGATTCTCGCCGCACAAGAAGCTGGTGAAGATCCTCGAAGACCGGTCCCGGTGCGTGAAGGACGACCTGCCCGTCGACTGGGGCACCGCGGAGAATCTGGCGGTCGGCACGCTGCTGCTCGAGGGCGCTGTGGTGCGATTGACCGGCCAGGACTGCCGCCGCGGCACCTTCAGCCACCGCCACGCGGCGCTTCGCGATGTGAACACCGGGGCGCTGTTCGTCCCGCTGACGCACATCAAGGAGGAACTGGGCCCGCACTGCATCAAGCCGCTCGGGGCCCGCGATGCGCACGCGCGGGCCCTGGAAGGGCGCTACTGGGTGTACGACTCGGCGCTCTCCGAGTACGCGGTGATGGGCTTTGAGTACGGCTACTCGCTGACCTCACCCAACGTGCTGGTCATGTGGGAGGCGCAGTTCGGCGACTTCTGCAACGGGGCCCAGACGATCATCGACCAGTACATCGCCGCGGGCGAGGTGAAGTGGCACCGCTGGTCCGGGCTCGTCCTCCTGCTGCCGCACGGGTACGAGGGCCAGGGCCCCGAGCACTCCTCGGCTCGGCTCGAACGCTTCCTTCAGCTGTGCGGCGACAACAACATGCAGGTGTGCTACCCGACGACCCCGGCTCAGAACTTCCACATGCTCCGCCGGCAGGCATCCCGCCAGCGGACCTTCCGCAAGCCGCTGATCGTCATGACCCCCAAGAGCCTGCTGCGGCTGCCCGCCGCGGCGAGCAAGGTGGATGAACTCGCGAGCGGCGGCTTCCACGAGGTGCTGGACGACCCTGTCTACTCGAGCAATCCGGCCGACAAGAAGCGCGTCAAGCGCCTCATCCTCTGCACGGGCAAGGTGTACTACGATCTGGTCAACCGCAGGACGGATGTCGGTCGCACCGACATCGCCATCGTCAGGCTCGAACAGCTCTACCCGCTGCACTTTGAGAGCATCCGCTCGGTGATCGATTCGTACCCCAAGGATGTCGAGCTGGCCTGGGTCCAGGAAGAGCCCAAGAACATGGGCGCGTACGCGCACATCTACATGAACTTCGCCGAGACCTTCGGCTGGGAGCTGCCGTACATCGGTCGGCCCGTCAGCGCATCGCCTGCGACCGGCTCGCCGACCAAGCACGCCGAGCAGCTGGATGAGTTCCTGACCGATGCGGTGGGGACCACCGGCAAGCCGATCGAGGCCAAGCACTAGGCACAGAGGCGGTTGCTCCGGCCGCTCGAATGGCTGATTGCGCCGGCGATCGGATCAGCCGGCGGGCTTGGTTTCCTGCGGCTTGGGCTCGTCGGTCGTTTCCGCCTCGGGGCTTGCCTTGGCCGCGACCTTCGGCTTGAAGTTGTGGCGGGCCGCCATGCGGGTCACGCCGAACAGGTCGACCATGCTCTGGCCGGCATCGCGGCGAGCGATGGCCTCGATCCTGGGCAGATTGCCGCGGAACGTCTCGACGGTCATGGGACGCCAGCGCGTCACCTGCGCGACGATGAGCCCGCGAGCCGAGGGGATCGCAACCGCGACGGTCCGCTGGTCCGCATCGATGGTGGTGGGGTCGACGCGCGGGTCCATCATCTCGGCGGCGCTCACGAGGGCATCGCGGAGTTCGGGCTGGTTCATCGAGGGGTCCGCGGGGGCGCCTCCGACCCGGCGGATCGCCTCGCGGGTCGCTTCGTAGCCCCACTGCGCTGGGACGGAGTAGGCCTCGCCGAGCTTCTGAAGCCCGTCCGCGGCGGCCCGCGAGCGGAACACTTCAGCATCGGCCTTGAGCTTGTCCATCGCGTCGAGGGTGCGGATATCGGCGATGACCGCCGCCTTGAACTCGTCCATGGATTCCGGCGGGCCCTGCTTGCGGACCTTGTTGATGCGGATGAAGTAGTGGCTGCCGCCGAAGTCGGTGAGCGGCCCGTGGATCATTCCGCGCTGCACACCCGTGATGGTGTCGCCCGCGAGCTCGCGGACGGTCATGGCGTACTGAGCGAACGAGGCGTTGCCCCGCTCGCCGAAGGACATCGAGGACGACCCGATCCCGCCGATGAAGTTGAGGGTCTCGAGGCTGCGCCACTGGGAATCGTTGACGACCGAGACGTAGGACGAGGGGCCAGGAACGGTCTTCTTGAGCTCGGCGTCGAGCAGTTCTGCCAGCGCGTTCAGCTGCGGCTTCTTGGCGTCCCAATCTTCGGGCAGCGTGCGGTAGAGCCCCTGCAGCGGGAGCGTCTGCACCGACCGGAACACCTGCTGGCGGATGACCTTCTCGGCCTGATCCATGATCTGGGTGAGCCGCTCGTTGCGGTAAGCGTTCTCGACCTGGGTCCGGTTGGCCGCGAAGTCTCCGGGGAAGCGGTCGGCGTGCTGGCGGAAGTACTTGTTGACCTCGACCGCGTCCAGAGTCAGGGCCGCGGAGATCGCGTTGCGGTCGACCTTCAGATACTCAAGGTCGACGGCGTCGGGCTGAAGGTAGCCGATGCCCGCCGGGTCGCTGCGCGAGTCGACGTTCTTGTACTTCTCGAAGTGGTCGGCGATGCGCTCGGCGGTCGGTTCGGGGATGTCCGCGGTGATGGATCCGGCCGGGATGACGACGGCGCCGAACGTGGCGGTGTCGAGCAGGCGGTGGCCCGCGGCGGTGAGCTCGCGGGTCGAGATCAGCGTGCGGGTGCCGGCGGCCTCGGTCAGGCGGATCATGCCGCGCGCGACCGCCATGGCCTCGTTCAGCTTGGTCGGGTCGCCGGTCGAGCGGACCCACGCCGCCGCTCGCCCCTGGTACTCGGCGAGCACCTGCGCTGGGTCGACGTTGCCGGTCTGGATCATGCGCTGGCGCATCATCGCCTGCCGCATGTCCGCGCCGTACTCGGCGGCGTCGGCGATGAACGATTCACCGTCGCGGTCGTGGCCGACCAGCCCGGCCTTGCGGGCTTCGTAGGCCATCAGCAGCCAACGCTCGGCGGTGCTCGAGCGGTCCTGATCTCCGCCGAACCCCAGGAACATCAGCACCTCGGGCATGATGGCGCCGACCGCGTCGTGCTGGTCCTGAGCAGCGCGAAGGTCCGCGACGGTCACCTTGGTCCCGTCGATCGTGCCGATCGATTCGGCGAGCATGTTCGGGGCCATCTGTGTCGCGGTCGAGGGCAGCAGGAAGAGCACCATGAGGATGCTCCCGCCGATCCCGATGATCCAGCTCTTGTACTTGCGCAGCGCTCTGAGCATGTCGGCTCCGTGGACGGTGGAGGCGCGTTGGCCTCGAAACAAACCGGGCCGGCCGGCGCGGCCGTGCGGCGATCAGTCGCCGAACCCCGCGCCCGCCGGCCCGTGCGATGTCGAACTTAGCGGTAGAACTCGATGATCAGGTTCGTGTTCACATCGAAGGGAACCTGATCAGACGTCGGCAGGGCCACGACCTTGGCCATCAGCTCGGCGGGGGTGAACTCGACCCACTCCGGGACGTGGTGGCCGACGATCGACTCCATGTTGTCGCGGATCATCTTGTGGACCTTGTCCTTGAAGGTGATCACGTCGCCGACGGAGATCTCCATCGAGGCACGGTCGCACTTCTTGCCGTTGACCTTCACGTGCCCGTGGGCGACGAGCTGGCGGGCGGCCCAGATCGAGCGCACCACGCCCAGGCGGCGGACGACGTTGTCCAGGCGACGCTCGAGCAGCTGCATGAGGAGCTCGCCGGTGTTGCCCTTGCGACGCTGGGCCTCGGCGAGGATCTTGCGGAACTGCTTCTCCATCACGCAGTAGTGGTAGCGGAGCTTCTGCTTCTCGTTGAGGCGCACGCCGTAGTCACGCAGGCGACGGCCGCGGTAGCCGTGCATGCCGTTGGCCGTGAGCTGGCGCTTGGCGGTGTGCTTGGGGAGGTCGGCGATCGGGGCGCCGACGCGGCGAGACAACTTGACCTTCGGGCCGATGTAACGGGCCATGCGATTCTCCGTCTCCGCGGGCGGCTCGGGATCAGCGGCTGCTGGTCGAGGCTCGCGGGTGCTTTGGGTGAGCGATCCGGGCGGGGGTGGCCGCGGCTGCGGTCCTCGCCGACACCGCCAGGGACGTTCCCGGGCGGGGATCCGGTCTGAAATGTCGAGCCGAACAGTATCGCGGGCAGGGGGGTGCCGGTCAAGCGGGCAACATTCTTCCCCCGCTGTGGGTCGCGACCCCGCTACCATGTGCCTTTGGAGCCCGCGGAGCCCACGATGCCCCAGCGTTCCGTTTCTTCCCCGTTCCCTCTGCCCGTCATCACGCCGATGTTCCGCCCCGAATGGCGCGAAAAGTGCGGTGTGTTCGGGGTCTGGGGGGTCGATTCGCCCGCTCATCTCACCTATGCCGGGCTCATGGCCCTGCAGCACCGCGGGCAGGAATCCGCGGGGATCGCCGCGACCGATGGCCTCTTGATCCGCCGACACGCCGACATGGGGCTCGTCTCGGTCGCGTTCCCGGCCCAGCAGATCGCCGAGTTGGATGCCCATGCGCACGCCCGGGTCGGCACGCCCGGTGGAGCGGTGGGGCACAACCGCTACTCGACCACGGGTTCGAGCCGTGTCGAGAACGCCCAGCCCCTTGCGGGCCACATGCGCGGCGGGCCGCTGGCGATCGGCCACAACGGCAACGTGGTCAACGCTCGCGAGCTGCGCAAGCGCCTCGAAGATGA